>CAIPGD010000262.1 GCA_903864485.1 uncultured bacterium
CGTGCCCTGGTGTGAAAAGGTTGCACGCGAATCGGGTAACCGGTTGAAGTGTCAGATTCTTCCGGCCATGAGCGGTGGTGGGACGCCTGCCCAACTCGTCGACCGCGTCAAAGACGGCGTGGACGATCTAATTATTTCGCTTCCTGGTTACACCGCGGGACGCTTTCCCAGCACAGAGGTTTTTGAATTGCCATTTATGTGCAACTCCGCCGAGGCGGGCGCGCGCGCATCTTGGGATTTCATGAACAAGCATTCCCTGAAAGAGTTTGCAGGAACAAAACTCCTGGCCACCTGGGTGCATGACGAAGGTTATATCCACACCAACGCTAAGCAGGTCAAGGTGCTGGCGGATTTCAAGGGGCTGAAAATGCGCGCCCCTACTCGTCAGACCAATAAGCTGCTTGCGGCCCTTGGGGCTTCTCCAGTGGGTATGCCGCTGCCAGCGATTCCGGACGCCGTTAGTAAAGGGACGATTGACGGTTTCCTGCTGCCCTGGGAGCCGTTGCCTTCGCTGAAATTGCAGGAAATGGTCAAATTTCATAGCGAAACAGATCCGTCCCGTCCGGCTCTGTACAGCGCGGTTTTTATCTTCGCGATGAATCAGGCCAAGTACGATAGCCTGCCTGCGGACCTGAAAAAAGTGATTGACAACAACAGTGGCGCGGGTCTCACGCAGCAAATCGGGAAGATTTGGGACAACAGTCAGGGCCCGGCCCGAAAACTGGCTCAGGACCGGGGTAACACGTTTTACATGATCCCTGGTTCTGAACTGGATAACTGGGTCAAAGCCGCTGCACCGCTTTATGACGACTGGATTGCCGATATGGACAAGCGTGGAGAAAACGGTAAGGCCTTGCTGGCCGAGGCTCGCGAGCTCCTCGCTAAATACCGGAAGTGATTCAGGGGTTTCTGACCAGCGCTTCGCGCTGGTTCGCGCTGGTCGGATCTTTTATCGCGATGCTTGTGGCCGGGATGTCGGTTTACAGCATCATTGGGCGGGCGTTTCTCTCAAAGCCGTTATTTGGGGATGTTGAGCTCACTCAGCTGGGGATCGCCGCCAGCATCTCGCTGTGTTTGCCCTGGTGCCAGCTGCACCGGGGCAATATCCTGGTCGACTTTTTTACCCAATCCACTTCACCACGTACTCGGCAAATTCTCGATTCCGCCGGCGCGTTGTTGCTGGCAGCGATGTGTGTTTTGCTGGCATGGCGGACCACGATGGGCGCCATCGCGGTTCGTGAGGTTTCTGAAACCTCGATGATTTTGGGCCTGCCAATGTGGTGGGCTTATGTGTCACTGGCCCCTGGGCTCCTTCTCAGTGCGCTGGTCGCGGTTTGGCAATCTGCCCGCTTGCTTGTCGGTCGCGAGGATTTGATTTGATGAGCGGTACGTCGGTTGGTTTGTGGATGTTCGGGGCGATGCTGGTCCTAATGGCGCTCAGGGTCCCGATTGCTGCCGCGATGTTTATCCCCGGAGCCGCGGGTTATTGGGTGATGACCAATGATCAGGCGCTGTTGAATCTGCTCAAGGGCAGTGCGGTTGCTCGCCTCACGGTCTATGACTTGAGCGTGATCCCGCTCTTTTTGTTGATGGGGCAGTTTGCAACTCAGGGGGGGCTGAGCCGCGCACTGTTTAAATCGGCAGCGGCATTTATGGGACACATCCGGGGCGGGTTGGCCATGGCGTCGATCTTTGCATCGGGCGCTTTTGGGGCAGTCTGTGGATCCTCGGTCGCTACCTCGGCCACCATCACGCAGGTTGCTTATCCCGAGATGAAAGCCAATGGCTACTCTGGGGGGTTAAGTACAGCGACGCTGGCAGTGGGTGGCACCCTGGGGATTTTGATCCCGCCTTCGGTACCCCTCGTTGTCTACGCGATCCTCACCGAGCAGAACATCGCCAAATTGTTTGCGGCCGCGATGGTGCCCGGGATTCTTGCAATGCTGGGATATGTCGTCGTGGTTGGCTTGGTCTGCCGGTTCCGTCCCCAGCTTGCGATGCCCTCCAAGCGGGTGCCGTGGCCGGAACGGATAAAGGCTTTGATCCAGATCTGGCCAGTGGTGCTGATTTTTATTGTGGTATTCGGCGGGATTTACCAGGGAATCTTCTCACCGACCGAGGGGGCTGCGGTGGGGGCCGTGGCAACCATGGTTGCCGGCCTGGCGCGCGGGGAACTCGATTGGGCTGGTATCCAGCGTAGTTTTCTGGGCTCCGCTGAAACCAGCGCCATGGTTTTCATGATCTTCCTTGGCGCCGATATGATGAACGCCAGCTTGGCATTAACGCAGATGCCGGCCCAACTGGCTCAGTGGGTGGGTGATAGCAATATAGGACCCTTGTGGATTGTTGCGTCTGTGCTTGCGTTTTATGTTCTGCTTGGATGTGTGATGGACGAACTGTCCATGTTGCTCCTGACGATTCCGGTGATTTTCCCAACGATCATGAAGCTCGATCTCTGGGGCTTGCCACCTGAAATGAAGGCCATCTGGTTCGGAATTCTGGTGCTGATGACTGTCGGCATTGGCATGATTGCCCCGCCGGTCGGCCTCAATGTTTATGTCGTCAATAACATCGCCCGCGAAGTCCCAATGGGCGATACCTACCGCGGTGTGTTTCCTTTTCTGGCGTGGGATGTGATCCGGGTCATCCTCTTATTATTTTTTCCGGTGATTAGTCTAGGCCTGGTGCAGGCCCTGTTTTAATTCGTAATGATCTCCAGCCGGAATCATCCGGTGTATCGCTGCACTTGCTGCTCGATGGCGCCAAAAATACTCAGTCCATCGCGATCGAGCATCTCGATGCGCACCGTGTCGCCAAACTTCAGGAAGCTGGTCAGCGGCTTGCCCGTTTCAATCGTCTCGTACATTCGGACCTCGGCAATGCAGCAATAGCCGACGCCGCCGTTGGCGACGGACGACCCATGCAGGTCACCTTGCTTGTTCGACACAGTGCCAGAGCCGACAATCGAGCCGGCCTCCATTTCGCGACTCTTGCTGACATGCGCCAGCAACTGCGGGAAATTAAAAGTCATATCCTGCCCTGCATCTGGGCATCCAAACAAACGGCCATTGAGATGCACCGTCATGGGCCTGTGTATCCGCCCATCGCGCCAATCAGCACCCAACTCGTCTGGCGTGATCGCCACTGGACTGAAGGCACACGCCGGTTTGGACTGTAAAAAGCCAAAGCCCTTTGCCAACTCAGCAGGGACAAGGTTGCGCAGGGACACATCATTGACCAGCATTAGCAGCCGAATGGACGCGGCGGATTGGGCGGCAGTAGCACCCATCTTTACATCACCCGTGATCACTGCGACCTCGGCCTCGAGATCGATGCCCCAATCTTCTGACAAGGCGTAGATCGGGTCATTAGGTCCGACGAATGAATCGGAACCGCCTTGGTACATCAACGGATCGGTCCAGAACTCAGGTGGCAACTCTGCACCTCGTGCACGTCGCACCAGTTCGACATGATTTACGTACGCTGAGCCATCTGCCCATTGGTATGCGCGGGGCAGGGGAGAGTGGCATTGCGACGGATCAAATGGTTCGACATCGGTGATTGCACCGCGATTGAGCGCTTCATCAATTTGGCGCAATTGCGGCTCGCAACGGTCCCAGTCGTCCAGGGCCGCTTGCAGCGTGCTCGCAATGGCGGGCACTGCACGGCAATGGGTTATGGCGCGGTTGACCACAACCAGGGTGCCGTCGCGTCCGCCTCTTTTTAGCGTCGCGAGTTTCATGAGTGGCTGCCTGAGTCGCCCGCTGAATGGCTGCCGTCGTGCATCCACCGCGTGTGCTGGGGCGCCTTCTTGGTTGCGGCCCATTCGTTGAGCATGTCCCACTTGGCATCGTCGAGCTTTTTGTTCATCTCGGGGGTGGCTGTGTTGACGGCAAGTTCTAGGCGGTGGCCGCTCGGATCAAAGAAGTAAATCGACTTGAATATTGTGTGGTCGGTCGGGCCCAGCACTTCAATGCCGTCGGCCTCGAGCTTGGCCTTTGTCTCCAGCATTTCTTCCACGCTCTGCACTTTCAGCGCGAGGTGCTGGGTCCACACGGGGGTGTTCATGTCGCGACCCATGGGGGGCTTGGTGGGCAGTTCAAAGAAGGCAAGTACATTGCCGCCCCCTGCGTCCAGGAAGACATGCATATAGGGATCCGGCTCCTTGGTGGAGGGCACTTCGTTCTCGGCAATTGCCAGAATGAAGTTCATGTTCAGGTATTTTTGATACCACTCAACCGTTTGCTTGGCGTCCTTGCAGCGATAGGCCACATGGTGGATTTGCTGAATTTTGATGGCTGACTCCTAAACGATCCCAAAAGATCCGAAAAGATCCCAAAACATTTAAACAGCTTCGCGCGCGATACGCATCGCCTCACGCAATACGCTCAGATCGCCGATATGGTTGGACAAAAGCAGTACGAGCTTGGCATTGACCAAGGCACTCTGTTCATCCGTCAGGTCCCGGTGGGTCTCAATCAGTGCCTCGTAAAAATCGTCACCTGGCGTGAATGTTTGAAAGTACCGCTTGCCGGGTTCGAACATGTTGGGTTGGAGGTTTAGTGGCACGGGCGTCTCCTCAATGCAAATTACCGGTTGCGCGGGCTAGTGCAGACTTGAGTGCACTTGCATCAAAGGCACGCCAGCGGGCAGCCACGTGCTGGTCAGGGCGGATGAGGTAGGTTGTGCCGGGTTGCGCATCGAAACGTTCCGCAAAGCGGTTCTTGCAATCCACAAAGACTCGTAAGCCGCCTGGAGCGACACCCGCATGGCGCGACACCAGCACAACCTCAATCGGAATCGGCGCATCGGCTAGCGCCCTCGATGCTCTAACCGTCGCAGTATCGAGTTGGCTCGGATCACTCACTGAAAGTAGCGCCATAAAGTGGTTGCCCACGCGCTCCAGTAGCCAGAAGTCGGCTTCAGTTTCAGTATCAGTTTCGCGCATCGGTGCGTCGTCCATCGGGGCGCCTGGCACCATGTCGCCCGCGAATTCAGAGGTGTCGGGTGTGTTCAGGCCGGACTGCGTCAACACGGAGGGCACCGAGAGGCGACCGGAGTTGACCAGCGTTCGGGCAAACGCATGCTCACGCGCCAGCGTCAATGCGGCGTTACGGAAAATCAACGACATCGTGCTCTTGGGAGATATGAAGTCGGTGGAGCGCGTGGAGTTCAGGATGTTCTCGTCAGCCGCGATGACCCGCTCATCTGAGAAGCTGTCGAGTAAGGAACTGGGTGCCTTGCCATCGATCACCAACTTGAGCTTCCAGCACAGGTTGTCGGTGTCCTGAATGCCAGAGTTGGCCCCCCGTGCACCGAAGGGCGACATCTGATGGGCGGCGTCGCCTGCAAACAGCAAACGCCCATGATTGAAGCGGGCCATACGGCGGCACTGGAAGGTGTAGACGCTGACCCATTCCAGTTCAAACTCACGGTCGTCACCGAGCATGGCCTTGATCCGGGGGATGACATTCTCGGGCTTCTTTTCTTCTTCCGGATCAGCCTGCCAGCCGAGCTGAAAATCGATCCGGTAAACGTTGTCGGCTTCGCGGTGTAGCAAGACCGATTGGCCGCGATGAAAGGGCGGATCAAACCAGAACCATCGCTCCGTCGGGAAGTCCGCCTTCATCACGACATCGGCGATTAGAAAACGGTCCATGAAAATGGTGCCTTCAATCTCCAGATCCAGCATGCGGCGGATGCTACTGCGTGCGCCGTCGGCCACCACCAACCATTCGGCTTCAAGGCTGTAGCTGCCCTCGGGTGTTTCCACTTGCAGCGTAGCGCCCTGCGCATCCTGGTTGACTGCGACGACCTTGCTTTGGAACCGCAGGTCCAGATTGGGTAATTCCCGGGCACGCTTGATTGCAAATTCTTCTAGGTAGTACTGCTGCAGATTGATCATGCCCGGACGTTTGTGATCGTCCTGGGGGCGCAAGTTGAAGTTGTAGACCTCCTCGTCACGGAAGAAGGTGCGGCCTACGTTCCAACTCACCCCTTTGTCCACGCAGGCATCACCCACGCCCAGTCGGTCCAGAATTTCAAGGGTGCGCTTGGCATAGCAAAGGCCGCGTGAACCGACGGAAACGGTATTGTCGTCGTCCAGCAAAACCACAGGCAACCCTGACTGGGCCAGATCAATGGCGGCCGCCAATCCGACCGGCCCAGCCCCGACCACTACCACTGGGTGGCGGTGCCCGGCGGCACCAAACCGCTCTTCCGGTGTGGCGTAGGGGTAACGGGGGTAGGTATAGGTCCTCAGCATGAATATCAGTGGGTGCCTTGCAGGGCGTGCCACATCTCCTGATCGCGCTCAGCCGTCCAAATGCGCGGGTGCTTGATACCGCTGGCTTCGTCCACGGCGCGCGTCACATTAAAGGGCAGGCAGTGCTCATAGATGAATACCTGCCCGAATTTCGGATCCATCGCCGTGCGGCAATGCGCCATGGCTTGGTTCAAATTCATGTTCTGGGCCACGGCTTCTTTGGCCGACGACAGCAACGTGGACACAAAGTCGCGTGTATAGGCCAGTCCAGACTGCACCCGCTCGGAGCCGATCAAAGAGGGGCCACGACCAGGCACCATTTTTTCGGGTTGCAGCGCGGCGAGGGCGTCCAAAGTGGCGGGCCATTCGGTCAGCTGCGCATCGCCGGTGTAGCAGGCAGCATCGGCTTCCACCAGATCACCAGAGAAAAGCACTTTCTCAGAGGGTATCCAGACAATGGTGTCGCCCTTGGTGTGGCCGGCACCTACGTGCATGATTTTGACTTCAAGTTTTCCCATCCACAGCGTCATTTCGCGTTCAAAAACGAGCGTAGGCCAGGTCAGGCCTGGGATCGAATCAAA
>CAIPGD010000263.1 GCA_903864485.1 uncultured bacterium
CCGTCAAACGCGGTGGCGCGGCAGTGTCCCATCCGGGTAGCCACGGGTGAGATGTATGACACGATCGGTCAATTCTACGCCTTGGCGGCCGGTGGCGGAGTCAATATTTTCCAGCCTGAACCGATGTCACTAGGGGGCATCGGCCCCACACTGGCTGTGGCCAACCTCGCGCTGGCACACGGCAGTTGGATTGCACCGCATCAGAGCGGCGGACCGGTTGCAACGGCGGTCTGCCTGCAACTCGCCGCATGCGTGCCGAATTTTCTCATTCAGGAACACTTCGACCCGTTCAATGAACCGTGGACGCGTCAGTTGGTGACATGGGCGCCGTCACTCGATCCGGCCACGGGTCATTTGTCGCTGCCGACCTCTCCTGGTCTTGGTCTCGACCTGGACATCGATGTCGCGCGGGAACATCCCTACGATCCCAATGCCTACCTCAATGTTAGTAAAGAAGGCTGGGAAAAGCGCCTCGGACAAAGAGCCGGTAATCAGGAGGCCGCACATTGAAAATCACTCGCATCGAAACACTTCGTATCCCTGCCTATCCCAACCTGATCTGGGTATTCGTGCACACCGATACAGGACTGGTTGGTTTGGGAGAGACCTATTATCAACCGACTGCGGTTGAAGCCATCATTCACGATTTTGCGGCGCCCATGCTGCTCGGGCAAAGCGCATTTGACCGGGAACGGCACTGGCAGGCGCTGTTCTGCTGGGCGAACTTCTTCGGATATGCCGGTGCAGAGATGAGGGCGATCTCCGCTCTCGACATCGCACTCTGGGATTTGTTCGGCCAACATGTAGGTCAACCCATCTACAATCTGCTCGGTGGTCGGAGCCGGGAACGGATTCGCGTCTACAACACCTGCGTCAACACTCCCAAATACGCGGATCAAGATGGATTCCTCAAACAGCCGGGCGAACTGGCGCAGTCGCTTCTCGACGAGGGCATCACACAGATGAAAGTCTGGCCCTGGGACCGGTTCGCACCGCAATTGCAGGTCTCCGCGATGACGGGGCCAGCTGGTTGGTCGGCGGTCGGGCCGGTCGGGCACGATCTGTCTCCGGAAGATTTGCAAGCCGGGCTGCAGTGCGTGCAAGAGATTCGCAAGGCGGTTGGATCGCGGATGCAGATCGCCATCGAAGGTCATTCACGCTGGGACATCAACTGCGCCCTGCGCATCGCTCGCGCCCTCGAACCTTACGACATAATTTGGATGGAGGACATTATCCAGCCTGACTGCGTTTCGGACCTCCGCCGGTTGGTGAGCGAGACGCGTGTGCCGCAATGTGTTTCGGAGCGACTATTTACCAAGTTTGCCTTCCGCGAAGTCCTTGCCGCCGGTGCCGCGCATATCGTGATGCCGGATGTGATCTGGACCGGCGGAATTACCGAAGCGGCCAAGATCGCCGTGCTGGCCGACGCCCATCATTTGCCAGTCTCCCCGCACGACTGCACCGGGCCGGTCAATCTCTTGGCCTGCCTTCATCTTTGCGCGGCGATTCCAAACGCGCTGGCGATGGAAATCGTGCGCGGATTCGTCCGCGGGTATTACACCGAGTTACTGACGCATCCGGTCGAGGTGCGGGACGGTCACATCGCCTTGGAATTTGGCCCCGGCCTTGGCACAAAAATACGACCAGAGGTTTTACAGCGAAAGGACGCCGTTCGGCGTGTATCAGAATGAATTCTCTTCAAGAACGGATTGCGGAACGCAAAGTGAACAATGGCGAGATCGCCATTTGGTGGCTCGGCGGCAGCGGGTTTGTTTTCAAGACCAGCTCCGGAACGATCTGCTACATCGATCCCTATCTCTCCAACAGCGTCGAGGCGATGTTTAACCAAGGCCGCGCCTTCGCGCCGCCGATCTTGCCCGAGGAAGTGCGCGCGGACATTGTCGTTTCCACCCACTGGCACGAAGACCACCTCGATCCGGGAACAATCCCGGGCATTGTGAAACAGAACCCGGCCGTCACGCTCATCATGCCGCCCAGCGCGATGGCCCATGCCGTCCACTGGGGCATC
>CAIPGD010000264.1 GCA_903864485.1 uncultured bacterium
ATCTGCCGCCACCCGAACCAGGCGCGAAAGGTCTCTTGCCGTCGAAACATTGCGGCTCGACAGCCCGGTTGGATCCGAATACTGGGTGTCGCTCATCCCCAGCGCGCGCGCCTTCGCGTTCATTGCAGCGACAAATCCTGTCAGACCCAAGCGTGAGCGACGCGCCAGCGCGTGGGCCGCCCTATTTTCTGAAGACATCAGGGCCAACTGCAAGAGCTCGGCCCTCGTCAGCGTTGTACCCACTCGAACCCTGGAGCTGCTGTGCTTCTCGGTGTCAACATCCGCCTCGGTGATCTCGATCAACTCCTGCAAGGAATCCCCGGTTTCAAGGACCACCATCGCCGTCATCAATTTCGTAATTGATGCATTCGGGAGGACCGCGCTGGCATTCTTCTCGTAGAGGGTGCGACCGGACTCCTGATCAAGAACAAGCACTACCGCGGAATTCAAATCCAGCGGATCGGGAGCGGTGTGCAAACCAGTGGCCCGGGCGATCGATCGGCGACCGGCAAAGGCCTCGCTGCGTGGCGAATCAAATGAATGGCTGAGCGAGGATTGACTCAGCGAAGATTGGCTCAGTGAGGACTGACTGAGCAACGCCCGTTGGGCCGACACGGTTGGGGTCCGCGCACCGCCCCGCAGGGTGGCTGAGGAACGTTCACGCCCAACCCGTGAGGAGCGCGCGTCGCGAGCTGCCCGCTGCGCGGTTACTTTGGCTTCGCGCCCTTCAAGCAAGGCCGCAACCTGTGCCTTGCGCAACCGATCCTGAATGTCTGAACGGCCCCGAACCTGCGCTGGCGTTCCGGCGACCTGATGATGATTCCTGGCATTCGCGTCGTGAGCGACCGGTCTAGCGGCCGGATGAGAATGCCCGCCCCCGCTTTCACGAGCCGCGTGCACCGACCCTGCAAGCGCCAGTCCAACGACCGTTAAAACGCAACCAAACAGGGGAGCTAGAGCTCGCATCTCAACACTCTAAAATCAGCCAAAACAAGAGTTTATCAAATTCTGTGAAACTCAAACCGAGAACGGCTCTCAAAATCCCTGGAAAAAAGCGAATTGATCAACGGCCTCTCGCGGCGTTTGCAGCGAATTTTCAATGGCTGCAGGATCGGCGTAACCCAATGCCATTCCACAGACCAGCATTTGGCGTTCCGGGATATCGAGTGCTTCGGTAATCACGCGATGAAACTGCGCAAACGCAGCCTGCGGACAAGTGTCAAGACCACGTGCGCGAGCTGCCAGCATCGCATTCTGCAAGAACATGCCGTAATCGAGCCAGCTGCCCTGCTGCAGTACCCGATCAATGGTGAATATCAACCCGACCGGCGCATCAAAAAAGCGGAAATTACGCCGGTTTTGGGCGTGCATCCGCTCTTGGTCCCCGCGTTGAATCCCCAACAAGCCATAAAGTGCCCACCCGATCTGACGCCGACGGTCGAGATACGGTGAGGCCCACTCGTGCGGATAGTAGGCGTACTCATACTGATGTTGAGCGGACTGCTCGGGGTCGTCGACCACATCACACAGCCGGTCGCAAAACTTTTGGAGCGGCTCGCCAGCCAGCACACGGACCTGCCAGGGCTGTGTATTGACGCCTGATGGGGCCCGACTCGCGGCACCCAGGATTTCGTGGACGGTTGCCTGAGAGACTGCCTTAGGCAAAAAAGCTCGTACAGATCGACGCCCGACCATGATTCGGTCGACCACGGCCCGATCCTGTTCAAGTGTCACCCCAGGTTCTGAGGTCGTTGGCGGGACGACCAAGGGCTCGAGTAATGCCCTGAGCGGCGCCGACAGCGGAACGGGACGGCGGCTGTCCCGGTCGACATAGACGTGCACAAAATGCCCAGCTGCTGCAGCGTAGGATTCACCGGGCTTGAAAATACCGACTTCATAGCGAACGCTGGAATTTCCGAGCCGGCTGACCCGAATGCCGGCTTCGACCGTTTCGGGGTAGGCCACCGACGCGAAGTATGCGCATCCGGTTTCCACAACCAGCCCGATGGCTTGACTCTGCGCGAGGTCCAGAACACCCGCATCGACCAACAAGCTATTGACCGCAGTATCAAACCATTCGTAATAGACCACGTTATTTACATGGCCATACACATCATTGTCGGACCAGCGCGTGGGCATCGTTCGCCAGGCCAGATAGTCCGTTCGCGGGAATTTAGTTCTTGAAATAGTCAAAATTTAAAACTCTTGAATCGATCTAAAGCACTGATTGCCAAAGCGGACGTCACTTCGACCGAACCTGGACCAGCGACACCCCGACGGCAGTCACAACCATACCAAAGGCAGCCATCAATCCGAAGGGCTCCCGAAAGAGAGCCCATGCCATGAGGGCGGTAACCGGTGGGACAAGATAGAAAAGGCTCGCGACGCGCGTTGCCTCGCCCCGGCGCATCAACATAAACATGAGGAAAACAGCGCCGATCGAGAGCGCAAACACCGACCACAACATCGTACCCAGCAGGTCTGGGTGCCACGATGGCCAGACCCCTTCAAAAAACCAGGCGAGGGGCGCAAAGATCAAGAAACTCGCCAGGTACTGGATACAAGTTCCCGTGCGCAAGTCAAAGTGCGGCACATAACGCTTCTGCCAGAGCGACCCGGCCGTAATCCCAACCAAAGCGAGTACCGACAACAAAATCGAAGAGACCGCGAGATGGTCAATGCTGACCCGATGCGCCACCACCATAGCGACCCCGGCAAAGCCCAAAAATAATCCGAGCCAACCGCGAGCAGATTGGCGCTCACCCAACCACCATGGGGCGGTCAACGCGGTCAAGACCGGTTGTAGGTTCACAATCAAGGCCGTTAGACCGGCGGGCATTCCCTGGCTGATGGCCACCCAAACACCGGCGAGATAACACCCCTGCACCAGCATTCCTGCGAATGCCAGATGCCAAATGAGCTTTCGCTCGGGCCAGGGCGCTCGTGCTAATACCGCCCAGAGGGCGAGCACAACGGCTGCAATCGCCACCCTAACCGCCAAAAATACCAGCGGCGGCGAATGAGGTGCCGACCACCGCGCAACCACGAACCCGGTCGACCAAAGCAAAACGAACCCCAGCGGTACTCCGACCGCCAACCAGCGTGCTGCCCCGGGACCTTTGTCAATTACCCGCATGTCAGACGCCACGTAGATACCCCTCGGCGCTCATGAGGCAGCGCCCTTTGGTCGACAAAATTCCGCCGCGATTGCAACGGTTGCCTGATGCACAGAAACCGTCTTTTCAATCTCAGTGCAGTAACCACCGCCCATCGCGACTGCAACGGGAAGACTGCGGACTTGCGCCCATTCAAAGACCATCCGGTCGCGGGCCTCGATCCCGGCCGGGGTCAAGGCCAGGCGCCCAAGTCGATCGCCAGCCAACACGTCAGCCCCGGCAATGAACAACAGCAAATCAGGCGCAAAACGCGCTTCCAGCGCACGCAGTGCATTGGTCAACTCCGAGAGGTAGGCGTCGTCGCGGGTGCCATCCGGCAAACCCACATCGAGGTCACTCAGGGCCTTAGCGAACGGCCAATTGCGTTGCCCATGAATCGAGAGCGTAAAAATGGTCGAGTCCGTCGCGAAAATGGTTGCCGTGCCGTTACCTTGATGGACGTCCAGGTCCACAATCGCAACGCGACGAGCGCGATTCTCGGCCTGCATCAAGCGGGCAGCAACCGCCACGTCATTGAAGCAACAAAAACCCTCGCCCCGATCGGCATGGGCGTGATGGGTGCCCCCGGCCAAATTGACGCCCACTCCCTCGACGAGAGCGACGCGGGCTGCTGCAATCGTGGCACCAGCGGAGCGCCGGGAACGCTCCACCATTTCGGGCGACCACGGAAACCCAATCGCTCGCTCGTCCGCACGATCCAGGTGCCCGTTGCAAAAACGGCGAATCCAGTCGGGGTGATGTGCGAGCGCCAACTGCCCATCCGTTGCGGCCGGAGGCTCAAGTAGTTCCACCTGCGGCAAGCTTTGCTCGATCGCTGCACGCAGGAGCGCGTACTTTCGCATGGGAAATCGGTGCTCGGGTGGGAGCGGAAGCACGAACTGGTCACTGTGGAAGGCCTTCATAGCGTTGAAAGAATAGACGCGTGACAGAATTGTTGCATCGCACCAAATTCTTCTTGACTCGAGATCGATCGCGCGAGATATTGCCGTGGTGCGGCGCACCAATGCCCGCGCCCCTGATTTTTTAAGCTTTACCCGAGAGTAATCCCATGAAAACCACGACGAACGCCGCCCTGCCCGCACAAAACCTCATGCTCGATTTGGTCCACACCATCAGCCTCAAAGCGATCGAAGGTACCGAGAAGCTCATCGCCCTCCAGCTTCAGGCAAGCCGAAGCCTTCTGGAAGATATGGCCAGCCAGGCTCAAGCCCTGGCAGACCTTAAGGATCCCCAGAAGCTGGTCACGCATCTGTCCTCAATGAGGAATCCTGCCAGCGAAAAAATCTCCGCCTACGCCCTTCAGGCCTACGAAATCAGCACCGAGACCCGCGACGCCATCACCGAAACGATTCAGAAGCATATTCATGAGGGTCAGGAAGTGACCCAGGCGTGGATTGAAACGGCTGCCAAGACCGCCCCTGCAGGGAGTGAGCCGATGTTCGCCGCCGCGCGTAATGCGATGTCGCTGGTGCGCTCATCACTGGACCATGCCGCCAAGGTGGGACAGCAAGCCGCAGCGTCACAAAAAGCCGAATCGACTGATTCGCACGTCCTGGCAACAACCACCGCCAAGCCGGCCACGCGTACCCGCAAAGCCGCCTGATCAGACAATTTCGCTGTCTCCTCCGCGTACCGACTGGATCAAAGGATCGTCGG
>CAIPGD010000265.1 GCA_903864485.1 uncultured bacterium
AGCTCGCGTGCTTCTTGCGCCAGGGCGGCTCTATGAGATTGAAGATCGCGACCCCATTGACCCTACCCTGCCCCCATGAAAAAAGACCTGTGCGAGTGTTTGCCGCTGGTAGAGGTCATAACGCGCCCAATCGCGCGTCCCCACCGGCGTTTGCGAACGCAACCGTTCCATAAGGCGCAACTGAGCGGCATCCCGCGCGCCGGCGATCGCATGAGCTAGAGCGGCAGCTACAGAGATGGTTTTCATCGAGAACGCCGTATTAAGTGTTGAGAGAGACGACATCCTGCCCGCGTTGAATCTGCAGGTAGGCGAAGCCGCTGATCCGCTGGGCGTCGACCAGATGCTCGTGATCGAGGCGTTCGAGAAGGTATCCAAAGTTCGAGCATTCCGCGATCACTTCAGCCAACGACCGCTTGATGCCAGTCATAGTAATTTGAACCTGCATTAGCTAAAGGCTGTTATCGCTGCAATGCAGCTTTAGATTATCCCTTGCCGTTGATGTTCCCCTGCAGGCGAACGCATACTCCCATCACCTCGTCAAAGGTTGGTTGAAGCGAAGAGAGCAGGCCATCTTCAAGCATCGCTGTGTGATCGTCTCGCAGAGTATCCAAGGCGCCTCCTTCTGGAACGATTCGCATCGAGCCCCTTACGGCTTTCTGGTAATCCACGCGGGTCCCGTCCGAATCTAGTTCCCGGAAAAACATCGATTTATGAGTCGCTACGTTCTCGCCCAAGGATGCATCGGCGATGGCTTTCTGTGCGTGGCCGGTTCGATGCATAGCGGCCAAGTCGTACCAGTGCCGTGAGTAGCTTTCCCCGCGCAGCCGCCCTTGGAGGCTGTAGACATGAGCTGCGGTGGCCTTCTCCCAGAAGGTACTTTCTGCCTGCATGGCCAACGGCGTTGCGGTGGGGAATTCCACTCCCTCGAGCGCCGCAGCGATGTCGCAGGTGACCTCGCGTCGCTCGTTCGGTTCCCCCGTGGCGCGTGCGCCAAATTCCAACTGAATGGTCGGGGCCGCATAGCCTGTTCCCTTGCGAGTCGGTTGATAGGCCAGGATTAACTTGTCCCTGTCATTTCCTTCCAGAATCAGCGTGGCCTGCAGCCCCTTCCGCGAGAGAGCCGCTTGCAGGATCGGCTGCACAGAGTTCTCGATCCAGCCGGGCAAGCGTGCCTTGACGGTTTCCGTGATCTTCTTCGCTTGGCTGGAAGAGGGTGGGATGGGGTTTCCGTGTTTTAGCAGGTCGGGGACGAGTTGCCGGATGTCATACGTCAGGTCGATGTCTTCGGAAAAGCGGTCGATGATCTTGTAGACCTTGGACAGCGATGTACCGCCTTTGAAGGTCAGCTTGCTCGCGAGGTCAGACCCGTAAATCGCCCCGAGAGTCCAGACGACCCAGATGTCCTTTTCCAGAAGGTGAGCCGGCCGTCCGGTTGAGGCGGCGGCCACTTCGAGTGCTTCTTGCTGGTCGGCCGTGCTGAGCGAGAACCAGGAATCAGCCACTCGTCACCTCGCTCACCGCTCGCGCCATCCAACTGGGGAGCGACGCTCGTGCTGAGCGCATGGCATCCCATACTTTTTGAGCCAGCTTCCCGCGAAGCTGCTGCAGGGCCTCCGGCGCCCGTTCAGGGCCCAGCCAGGTGAGAGCTCGCAGTACCTTGCCGGCTGGGCGCTTGCCCAGCACCAACTGCCAACGCGCCCCGTGCTTGAACTCGATCTCTCGATTGCCAAGCTTGAGCCATCGAGACGGGCCAGAGGTCAAATAGACCTCTCGCGTCGGAACCTGCGTTGTGAGCCCTAGTGCGTTGGCCTCGGAGGCGCCGCTCGCGACGATGGTCTCGCCGCTGCGGGCCTCTATCGCTTCGACCACCGATTCGGTCGAGGGAGACCGGGGGCCGAACCGCCCGCTGATAGGCAGGGAATAGACACCGCGTCCGACCCTTAGCAGCGTGCCCTCTCGGGCCAGGCGGGACAGGGTCTGATCAATGGCAGCGCGCGAACCCAGGTGCAGGAACTCTTTGGGCGACAGCAGGCCTCCCTCTGGCAGGGATTGAGCGGAGGACAGGATGGACTGGGCAAGCTGGCTCATGAGGAATCCTCAACATTGTCAGAAGTCCACTCTAATTTCTGACAAAGCAACACGGGGAAAAGGCACCAGCAAGTGACGGACTGTGTCTGCCACATTTTGATCGTGTGTTGACATCAGATACACAAATGGCCAAGATTCGTGTATCTTTTGTGTATTTGTTTGGAGATAGCCATGCGTGACGCCGCCATCAATTTGCGAGCCCTGCCTCAGCAGCGAGACCTGATCGACCAGGCCGCACAGCTGCTGGGCAAAACGCGGTCTGACTTCATGCTGGAAGCCGCCTGCGACAAGGCTCAGTCGGTGCTTCTTGATCAGGTGTTTTTCAGCCTGGATGACGCCAAGTTCCGGGAGTTCAACGCCATGCTTGATGCGCCCGTGCAACCCAACCCAGGACTTGAGCGCTTGCTAGCGGTCAAGGCTCCCTGGCAAGCGGTGGCATGAATTTGCACGCTCCCGAGTCGCTGTCGCCAGATCACCAAATCAATTCGTTCGCCTGCGGTGAAGCGGTACTCGATGAGTGGCTCAGGCGTCGCGCTCTGAGCAACCAGATCAGTGGTGCCAGCCGAACGTTCGTCGTCGCGACCAGTCAGAAGGAGGTCATGGGCTATTACGCTTTGGCCGCTGGAGCTGTTGCGCACCAAGATGCAACACTGTCCACTCGCCAGAACATGCCTGATCCGGTTCCAGTGATGGTCCTGGCCCGTTTGGCAGTTGATGCACGAGCTCAAGGGATGAAACTGGGTGCAGCGATGCTTCAGGATGCCCTGCAGCGCTGTGTACTGGTCTCGCAACACACAGGGGTGCGAGCCATGCTTGTACATGCACTCAACGATCGTGCTCGCCAGTTCTACGAGTATTACGGTTTCAAGGCATCGCCCACGCATCCCATGACACTGATGCTGCGGCTTAATCAGTCATCGCGCTGATACTCAACCAGCGATTTCCGACCACGGGTCGTTCCTGTCCACCGAATCCTGAGGCACCTGAACGCGCCTCACTGCCGCTGGAGGCTCCCTTGTCACGGATGCGCCAACGCGTACTCCCTGGCTGTTGGCAGGGCACGCGGCAGGGTCTTAGCCTTCGGACGGGTTGCTTCCCAGCCAAGACAGGCCAGCCAGATCGGGCGCGGGATGGCCTTTTGCGCGGTGCGGTAATAACTCACCATGCGACGACTGATCCCCAGAGCATCGTGCGCGCTTGTAGACCCGCAGATCCTGGGGACTTCGATGTAGGAGCGGCGAAACCTGCGCCTACCGTCGGGCTTGACCCATCCAAAAGTCGTCGCAAGGATGAAGACTTGCCAGGGTTCGAGCCAGATTTTCTACCCCGTGAATCTGGCCAGGTCGTTGAGTTGGCGCTGTGCTGCGGCTTTAACCCACCGACAGGCGAGGACCTCCCCAGCTTGTACCTGTTCAGCGTGCTTGCGGGCTACAGCCCCGTAATCGAGTGTTTCCATTAATAAGCCGCAAGCCTGTAATTCATTTGCGCTACAATCACCCCATGAAGACATCTACCATCCCAGCCATTCGCGTCGAACCAGCATTGCGTGCAGAAGTCGAGCGCCTGCTGCGTGAGGGCGAAACCCTGTCTGAATTTGTGGAGCAGTCGGTGCGCACCGCCTTGCAGCGCCGCGTTGACCAGGGCGAGTTCATCGCGCGAGGCATCGCATCGCTTGATCGCGCCCGCGAGGCCAACGAATATATCGACGCCGATACCGTGATCGCGGGCCTTCAACGCAAGCTGGACGATGCCCGAAACAAGCAAGCCAAAAACCGCGCGTGACCCGCGGATGACTTTTCAAGTTCAGTTCACCCGATCGGCGCAGGAAGACCTCGAACGGCTTTTTGACTTCATCATCGAGCGTGAGTTGGCAAGCGCGACTGGCGACCTCGATATCGCTGACCGCGCACTCGAGGCGATTCGTGCTGGAATTCAGGTACTTCAGACCTCTCCATTTACCTGCCGTAAGGCCAGCAACAGCCCGTTTCTGCGTGAGCTCGTGATCCCATTTGGATCGAGCGGCTATGTGGCGCTGTTCGAGATAGCCAACGCGCACGAGGTCATAATCGCCGCAGTTCGACACCAGCGCGAAGACGACTACTACTGAAGCCAGCCGTCAACCAAGACTTCCGCCAGTTAGTGACTGACCAGTGAGATTCACCGCCAACCTATTACTGTTTGACGTTAATCATGCGCCTCGGCAACGTGAGTCACGACGATTCAGTTACTTCGATGTAACTCGCGCCGCAGATCGACTGGATACTTGGCTTTACATTCATTTCCCCCTGGATCAAGATGTACGTGTACATCCAAAAAGGGTTCGCCATGGCCAACACCAAACTTTTCAAGAACGGCAACTCGCAAGCCGTTCGCATTCCTGCCGAACTTGCCTACAGCACCTGGGACGTTGATCTGGTCATCGAGCGACAAGGGGACGAGTTGCGAATCCGTCCGGCCCAGCGCCGCATGGGCGATGTGTTGGGCAAGCTTGCCAAGTTCTCACCGGACTTCATGGCCCGGGGCCGGGGCGAAAACATGGAGGGCGAGCGCGAGACTCTATGAATCCGAAGTACATGCTCGACACCAACATCTGCATCTACCTCATGAAGCACCAGCCGCCTGAGGTGCGCGAGCGGTTTGCCCAGTGCTTTGTGGGCGACGTTATTATTTCTGCTGTGACTTTAGCTGAGCTTGAATTTGGTATCGCCTGCTCAAGCAGTGCGGCACAGGAATCCAACCGGTCGGCACTGGAGAGCTTGCTCGACGACATCAAGGTTGCGCCTTTTGATGCACAAGCTGCCAAGGCCTATGGCCCCATCCGCGCAGCCTACAAAGATCGCAACCGCGATGCTCTGGACAAACTCATCGCATCTCACGCGGTCGCTTTAGGGGTGACACTGGTCACCAACAACGAAGCTGACTTTGTGAACTACGCTGGACTGAGTGTTGAAAACTGGATCAGCAACCACTGAGATCGTGGGTAAGGTCTTGTACCGACTCAAGAAGCGCACCCAAGGCGTAGAGGGTGCCGCATTGTGGTGGCGAGGGGGATTCGAACTCCCACAAGTGGAGTTGCAGCGCTTGCGGTGCGTGGCGCCACACGCTACAATTTTCGGATGATCCGAAGTTTCAGGCACAAGGGCGTTGAGCGCTTCTTCAAATCCTGGCGTCTGACTTTTGCGTTTGAAAACGGCGAGCCAGTTCTGGTCGACTACCAGGATGACCACTGAGGTACCCCATGAGTTCCATGTTCAATCCACCCCATCCCGGTCTGACCTTGCGGGACGACATCCTGCCGGCCTTGAATCTGCAAGTCGGCGAGGCGGCTGCTCAGTTAGGCGTCGACCGCACCACCTTGTCCAAAGTTCTGAATGGACGAGCCGCTATCAGCCCCGCGATGGCTCTGCGTGTTGAACGCTGGCTGGGCCGCGACAATGGCGGGGCCGCCGAGGTCTGGCTGGCGCAGCAAGCTGCGTATGACCTCTGGCAGGCGCGG
>CAIPGD010000266.1 GCA_903864485.1 uncultured bacterium
ATGTGGGGAAGAGATAACCGCTGAAAGCATCTAAGCGGGAAACTTGCCTGAAGATGAGATCTCCCGGGGACTTGATCCCCCTAAAGGGTCGTTCGAGACCAGGACGTTGATAGGCTGGGTGTGGAAGCGTGGTAACACGTTAAGCTAACCAGTACTAATTGCCCGTGAGGCTTGACCCTATAACCTTGCCAAACCAAGTGCATGGTTCTGTCCGCATCGTTTGCGAAGCAATCGCAACCCAAATACCAAATAACTTCTTCCAATGGCCATCGCCGTGTGCGATGGTCGACCGCTTTCGCCTGATGACCATAGCGAGTTGGAACCACCCCTTCCCATCCCGAACAGGACCGTGAAACGACTCAGCGCCGATGATAGTGAGCACTTCGCTCGTGAAAGTAGGACATCGTCAGGCAACTCACAAAGAAAAAGGGAGTCCCATTTGGGGCTCCCTTTTTTTATAAGTTGTCAGACTGTTTTTGGTCAATAAGCAGACACACCGATTCTCAAGCCAGTCGCTTTAAGCACGGCGCTCAGGGTCTTTATTCTGGGATTTCCACGCGCGGAGAGCGTTCGGTACAGGGTTTCACGCGATAGGTGGGCTCGCTCTGCAACGAGTGCCATGCCGCCACGGGCTTCGACGACCTTTCTAAGCGCCGTTAAATAAGTTTTCGGATCGTCGTCTTCGCTCGCAGCATTTATATACTCGGCTGCAAACTCAGCGTCTTTCAGTCGCTCGAACAGCCAGTCGTCGTGTTTCTCCGCCGTATTCATGGTTTTCTCCTGCCCTGCCATTCGCTCCACCGTGCAATGGCTCTAAGAATGTCGTCGGCTTGGGTGCGCTTATCTCCAGTCTCTAAGAGCAGCACGACATGTTTGCCATCAATGGCGTAATAGACACGGTAGCCGGCACCCCAGTCGATTTTCAGTTCCCAAACTCCGCCGCCAACGGGACGGCAGTCGCCGAAATTACCATTTTGAAGCCGTATGAGCCGAGCGGCTACTCGAGCACGGGCTTGCTTATCTCTGATCTGATCGAGCGCGCGGCCGAACGAGTCACCCCCGTCACTGGTACCGTAGTGTTGCAACTCATACACGCCCCATTGTAGCCGAAAAGCTACGCCGACTGTACTTCGGGAGGGGACGTCGCCGTCGCCCCCGTATTTGCCCCCGTGGTCTTGAGTCCCAGCTTCTGAATCAGTGTTCGGTCTGCGTCTGTATCCGGGTTTCCCGTCACCAGAAGCTTGTCGCCGTAAAAGATTGAATTAGCACCTGCAACAAAACAAAGGGCCTCGACGGCTTCGCCGAGTTCTTTGCGCCCCGCCGATAACCGGACTCGCGCTTTGGGCATCAGGATGCGGGCCACGGCGATCACTCGAACGAAATCAATCGGGTCAATCGGGTCGGAATCGCCGAGCGGTGTGCCAGGGACCCGAACGAGGCTGTTGATCGGCACTGACTCGGGGTAGGGCGCCAGGTTTGCGAGTTCGGCCAGAAGACCAGCGCGATGCGCGACTGTCTCACCCATTCCGATGATCCCCCCGCAACAGACTTGAATGCCAGCCGCACGCACGTGGGCTAGGGTATCGAGTCGGTCTTGATAGGCGCGAGTATCGACAATCGCTGGGTAGTAGTCTGGCGAGGTGTCGAGGTTGTGGTTGTAATAATCCAGACCAGCTTGTTGTAGCTCGGCGGCTTGATGCGGCTCCAGCATCCCAAGCGTGGCGCAAGTCTCGAGTCCAAGACCTTTGACGGCTGAAATCAGGGTGGAAACCTGGGCAATGTCGCGGTCTTTCGGTGAACGCCAAGCGGCGCCCATACAAAAGCGACTGTCACCCGCCTCTTTTGCAGCTTGGGCTGCGCGCA
>CAIPGD010000267.1 GCA_903864485.1 uncultured bacterium
GAAATCTCTGGAGAGTTCAGAGGCAAACATGCCGGCCCGAATCGACTGCTCTCGCTGAGCCAGCGGGTTGCGGTCATCAGTCCCCGTCGCCAGATAAGCAGAGGTGCTCAGGTTCCAACGATCGAAATGACCATCCCCGTTGTAACCAAGGTAGGTCACGCGGTAACGGTGCGGTTGCAGATCGCCCAGGAGAGCGGGCCTCACCAAAATGCCGTTGGTATCGTAGTGCGCCTTGTCCTCGCGGTTCCGGTTGTGGACGACACTGATCTGCGAGGTAAACCCCTTGACCGGGAAATCCTGACGGTACAGGTTCGACACAAAAACATCGTCATCGCGAAGTTTTTTCGAGATGTCGTTCAACCCGCTGTTGGTGTCTTTTTCCAGTCGGCGAAACCAGGCCAGATTGTACTGATACTGATTGTTAGATCGATTGCCAAACACCCGAACGCCAAACGGCACATCCTGGAACAGGAAGCCCCGAAAATCGTTCGTGAACGGCTGAATCCCGATCCGGACGCTATCAAAATCGAACCGATCAGACACGTTGCGTAAATGCAGGTCGCCAAACAACTCCTGCACACCCAGGTAGTTGTCTGTGCGGCGCTTGCCCAAGGCGGGGTTGGCGCGCAACGCACCCGCTTCATCGACGGTGACGTTCGTGTAATTGAGAACCGGAACGAACTTCAGCTCAAAATCAGGCGGCTTGAAGGTCGTATCACCTTTTTGGAGGCTGAAACTGGTGATCAGGTTCTGGCCGAAAATTCGCTGCTTATTGCCACCGTAAATATCGTTGGCACCCGGCCGGATCGAGACCTGACCAGCGACTGGGGTCGGCACCCGACGCAGTTCAACCAAGGTGTCCGAAATGACACCCAAATTAAAAAACAGTTCGTGACCGAGATCGTGGAGGACCGGAAGATCCCCCTTCAATGGATTCTGGTTGTAGGGGTCGTACCAGGGAAATTTGAACCCTAGCGTTTGTATCAGTCGCCAGCGATCCGGAATCGAGATTGACTCTCGGGGCAAATTCGCCGCGGGTGGAGGAACCTGCGAGGGATCGATGGGTGGAATAACAACGATTGGGCGAATCCGGCCCGGGCGCTCCCGAATCACGCCGGTCTGTTCTTCCGGGGTCACCGGCTCTGCGGGACGCTCCGAACCCGCCCGCTCAGCCGCAGGCGCTTCCTGCCCGACGCTCTCATCCTCGGACGCACGCGGTCGCTTGCCAAGCTCGGTGGCTGGCTGGCTGGATTGCACGGGTTGAAAAAACGCTGGCGACGATAGTTGTGCCTGCGCCTGTGCCGCACCACTCAACAAAAGAGCGCTGACGAAGGCTAGACCGAGGGGACGCTGATGGGACATTTCAAATCCCCTCGCAGACATTTTGTTCAACGCTATTGTTGAACGGAGCCTGCGGGCACTGCACATAGCGCAGCCCCAGACCCTGCGCGGTCACAGTGTCGGAGCGCCTGGATGCCGGTGCGTTCGCAACCCCGGTATTGAGCGCTTTACCCGCCCGGGCGAGGCCAAGGAACGCGATCATGTCATCTTGATCAACGCCGTCGCCGGAAACACCCAAGCCGCCGATCAGTGTATTGCCCCGATAAACCGGGACGCCCCCCGGGAAAATCTGAATCCCGTTGTTCACCCCCGTCAGACCGGTGCAGTTGGTGCTTGCGGTCGTCGGAGCCAGGATCGCCGTGACGAGTCCGGTATAGGTTAGGTCCAACTGAAGTCCGGTATTAAAAGGACTCCAGTCGGCAATCGCCTTGGAGAGAGGACCCTGCGGATAGCCGGCAATCCCATCCGGGAAATAAGGCCTGGCGATATTGCCAATCGCGCGCGCACTAAACGCAACGCCATCGGAGAAGACCGCCGGATTGTTGAAGAACGACCGCGCACCGCGCTGGGGATCGGTCAGATACTGGCTGATATTAAACGGCGTACCAGCCTTTGCGTTGCTATCGAAATAACTGACTGGCGGCAAGGCTGTTAGCGCGGTAGCGGCTTGCGGCGATGAGAAAAAGAGCGCTGTGCGCGCCTTCTGGAGCGACACATCGGTTCCAAATACCGGCGCGTCCGGTGTTCTAACCAACCCGAGCACATTACCCGCCGTATCCACGACAGAGATGGTCACCTGGGCTGGCGACCCCAGAGGGCTTCGAATCTGCGCCCGCGCCTGATTCGCGACACCCAGCGCCTGCGCGAGGATTTCCTGTACCTCACCCTTTGCCAAAGGGGCCGGGGTCGAACCCGTAGAGCCAGCGCCCGGAACCACAGGCGCGGTCGCCGCAGAGACCGGATAACGATTGGCCCGGTTTGCGGGATTGACTAACACGTACCCACTACCGGCCGTAAAGCTGCTGGCGTCCGGGACAAATCCGGAGCCCGCGTCGCCGAAGGCTGTTCCTGCCAAAATCGCGGGTGCGCTGTAATACTGGTCAAATGAAACCCTGGCACCCAAGGCACTCACCGTCGAATCGGAGAGCGATTTAGCGGTCACCGCAATCACTCGATCATCCGACTTCGAAAATGGCAGGCTGATACCCCCTGCCGTAATCCGTTCCGCCCGAATGCAAGCCGGCGCATCAAAACCCTTCAGCGCCGATTGCGCCAAACGTTCGTCAAGATCTACCGCCCCGGGGTTTGACGATTCATCAAGGCCATAAATCCCGTCAGCCATCACGCCAACGCCGCCGACTACTCGTCCGTTCTTATAGAGCGGAAAACCACCGGGGTCTGCCGACAGACCGAGTGGGGAGCGCTTTGGCCCACCGCCAATCCCGGCGCCACGTGTGACCAAGTCGCCACAGGGGAGTTGGCTGAACTGAACCCCAAACAGCGGCCCGCCGGGCATGTTGTCAACGCCAACCGGAAAATGCTCCTGAACGATAAAGCTCGCGGTCCGGGTACTAAAGGCATTCCCCGAGGACGAGAGATATGCGCCGGTAATTGCTTTGGCGATGGCAGCCGCTTCAGAGGGCACCACGCCACTCAGGCCATCCAAGCCCTTCGGTACCGAGCCCTCGACCTTACCGCTACGGATGCTGATCGTCGCGCCTGCGCCGGTCATCTTGTAGAGCGCCAACACGTTACCGACCCGGTCCACGACAGCGATGGTGGCCTTGGCACCGATCTGATTGGCCGCCTGCGCGCCCTGGGCCAAAATCGTTTCAACCTCGGCTGCAGTCAATGCCTGCGGCTGGCTCGAGATCGTGAAGTCACAGGCCCCTGACACACCGGGCGCACTGCTCGTCCCGCCCCCGCAGCTCATCAGCAGAGCGGGTAGCGCCAGCACAGCCGACCCCTTGAGCGCGCGCAGCCAAACCATATTCCAGGACAACATCACAGGCTTCTTCTTCAAGGCTTGGCGGCAAGTTGAGCGGTTTGACGCTGAGTGGTCAAGGCGGCTGGTGAAGCAGCCGAGGGCGCGGCCGTCGGTGCCGGTGACTGCGCTTTCACCTCATGCGGCGCCATGTGGAATCCATGACATGTCCCGCAGTCCGATGCGACCTTGTTCGCAACCTTTTCCGCCCCCATATGGCAATCACGGCAAACGGCAATGGCGGGCATCAATACGTCGGACGCCTTCTTGGAATCAGGCGCCGAATGACAGTCGGTACATTTGGATGCCTCATGCGCCGAATGTTCAAACCGGGCTTTGGGCATCCAGGCATGTTGGCCAGCCACTGGCGCAATTTCCCACTGCGGCAGATCTGCCCCCGGCGTCCCGGCTTTGCCCGCGACCTCAAGACGATTGACCGTGTGGCAAACAACGCAAGAGGTTCGCTCAAACAGATCCGTCGCCGAAGCCGCAGCACGCGCGCGGGCATCGCCCGCACCATTGACAAAACTGGGCAGGCGCTCGTCCTTGCCCGGTAGCGCAAGAAAGCGCTGGGCAGCCGAGAGTTTGGCGCCATCGAGTTGGACGCGGTTCAGACTGACATAGCTGTAGAACTCGCGCAGAGTCGACAGGACTTCGTCAACTGAGCCGTGCGGCACTTCGCGATTGGTGAGTGCCGGCTCAAACTTCAAGGCGTGGCAGGACTGACAGTGCTCCTTCATGGCCACCGGCTGAAAGCTCGACCGGTCAGAGTTGGGCTTATGGCAGCCCTCGCAACTCATTTTGACCAGCCCCTCGGGGCTTCGCACGCCCTTGCTCGC
>CAIPGD010000268.1 GCA_903864485.1 uncultured bacterium
CATGACATGCGAGAGCACCGATGCGCCAAGGGTGAGCGCCTGTGCAACCCGCGCTTTGCCCACCCGCTCGCGGCCGTGCTCCTGCAGGGCATGTGCAATTTCGTGCCCCATCACCATCGCGATTTCATCATCGGTTAGTTTTAATTTTTGAATAATCCCACTATAAAAAGCGATCTTTCCGCCCGGCATACAAAACGCATTGATCTGGTTTGAGCCGATCAAATTAACCTCCCAACGCCACTGCGGCGCCCGAACGTTGAACTTCGCTGCGTGCGGGATGATGCGCTCGGCGATCCGGTGCAAGCGCCGAAGTTGCACATGATCGGGCGCAGCCAATGCATCCTTGGCAGCCGCCTGCTGCAACAACTGCTGATACTGCGCCTGCGCGGAACGTTCAATCTCGTCGGCCGAGACCAGATTGATGGCCTTGCTCTTGGGCGGCGTCTGCTCAGCGCCTTCCGTCACCGCCTGCGCGCCCACCGGCCCCAATGCAGCAAGCGCAAAGAGGCACGACGCGATCCCGCGTGAGGTCAGAACCATTAACCGGGTCGCCCAAGTTGTGACTCGAGTGATGAGTCGAGTTGTAACTCGACTCATGGCCCGATTTGTGACCCGACGGCGAGAACCCAGAGACTCAAAGCAATTCAAAAACAAGTTGTCCATCCAGCGTGGGGATCCATCCGATCAGCGAAGCAAGCCCTACAATGATGCGCGATGTCGACACCGAACGCCCAATCCGCTGCGCCCCGCGAACCGTCTTCGACTGAGGCGCCCGGTCTCTTGCAAACTTACGCACTCGCCTTCGGCAACCGGCGTATCGGCGCTATGTTGTTGCTGGGCTTTGCCAGCGGGCTCCCTCTGGCGCTGTCCTCAGGCACCCTGCAGGCTTGGTTAACGGTCGAAGGGCTCGACCTTAAGACCATTGGGTTTTTTGCGCTAGCGGGCCTGCCTTATACGTTCAAGTTTGTCTGGGCGCCGCTTTTGGACCGGTTTGAACCGGGGGCCGAAGGCTGGCTTGGTCGACGCAGGGGCTGGCTCGTGATCACCCAGGTTGCGCTGGCCATCCTGTGCTGGATGCTCGCGGGCCTTGACCCCCAAACCGAGATCGCAGCCGTAGGCACCTGTGCAGTGCTGCTGGCTTTTTTTTCAGCATCACAGGATGTCGCCTTTGATGCGTACCGGGCTGACTTACTACCCGCCCAAGAACGCGGCGCAGGTGCCGCGGTTTCGGTTCTCGGATACCGACTGGCCATGCTCGTCTCGGGTGGTCTCGCGCTGGTGCTCGCCGATCAGTGGTTGGGATGGTCGAACATGTACCGCGCCGTGGGAGTACTGTTCGTCATGCTCGCAGTGGCGGGCCTGCTGACACCCCGCGTCGCCGAATCAAAGGCGCCCGATCCCACGGATCGCCAGCTAGAGCCCGCCTTCAGCAAAACCCTCGGCACCGCGCCCAGCAAAACGCTCCGCCGCGCCCCGGCCAGCGTCGAGTTGCGTGGCTTTGCCGCCATGGTCATCACCGGATTGGCGCTGTGGACGCTCGTTCGGTGGTTGCCGGCGCAGACGATTCTCACCACGCCACTCGGGCGTTGGCCGACCCTGGGCTGGGACACCGTGTCCATTGTGATTGCGGCGGGTGGTGCACTCTGGGCCGCGAGACGCGCCAGGTTTCCCTCATTCGTTGAACCGTGGGACGCTTTTTTCAGCCGCCCCCATGCCGTTGCACTGCTCGCATTCATCGTGCTCTACAAACTGGGCGATGCATTTGCCGGCAGCCTTTCCACGGCATTCTTGATTCGAGGGGTGGGATTTTCGGCGACCGAAGTCGGCGCCGTGAACAAGGCGCTTGGCCTCGTAGCCACCATCGTGGGCGTCCTCGCCGGAGGGGCCTGGCTCGCGCGGGCACCACTCTGGTCGGCTCTGATGACCTTTGGAGTGCTTCAGGCAGTCTCCAACCTCGGCTATTGGGTCCTCGCCGTCAGCCCCAAGAGCCTGCCACTGATGGCGGGGGCGATCGGTCTTGAAAACTTATGCGGAGGGCTCGGCACAGCCGCCTTCGTGGCGTTCCTCATGGCCTTGACCGACGCCCGATTTTCGGCCGCCCAATTTGCCCTGTTGTCCGCACTGGCGGCGGTCGGGCGGGTCTACGTGGGACCGACCGCAGGTGTGTTGGTTGAAACCACAGGGTGGCCCACCTTTTTTGTGATTAGCGTCTTCACGGCGCTCCCGGCGCTCTGGATGCTGATGCGCCTGCGTGGCCCGATCAGCGCGCTTGATCGACCGCCACCCCCCTCAAGGCCATCCCCATGAACCGTCGCGCAACCGGCGCGCTCCTGCTTCTCGCATTGCTTTGGGGCGGATCATTCCCGTTCATCCGCGTGGCGGTACCAGAGTTTGGGCCACTGCCATTGATGGCGCTGCGAGCGCTCATCGGGGCTGCGGTGTTGGTCCC
>CAIPGD010000269.1 GCA_903864485.1 uncultured bacterium
GATCGGACGATGCGTGCAAAGGGTCCAACGAACGAGATCGCCAACGCGTACACCACCTTGTCGGTTCCCATTCCAAGGACTGCTACAAATGCAATCGCCAGAATGATTTCGGGAAACGCAAGAATGGCATCCACCAGCCGCATCAAGGCCCATTCGACCCGTCCGCCAAGCAGGCCCGCCAGCAAGCCGATGATGAGTCCACCGAGCAAGCCCAACGCGACCGAGGCGAAGCCAATCCCCAGCGCCAGACGCGCGCCGAAGAGCATCCGCGAGTAGACATCCTGACCAAAAGAATCTGTGCCCAGCCAATGCTCCGCCGAGGGCCCCTGGAGCGCGAACTCGAGGTTTTGCTCGGTCGGGTTGTAGGGCGCGAGCACCGGCGCGAAGACGGCCATCAGGATGAATACCCCAACAATCGCAAGACCGAACATTGCGTTGCGCTGATGCGAAACGGCCTTCCAGAAGCTCTTCATCGCGCGCGTAACCTTGGATCCAAAAATCGATACGTTTGATCAACCACAAGGTTGACCGCCACAAAGAAAAGCGCGGTCAACATGACACCCGCCTGAACCACGCCGTATTCCCGTGAAAGCACCGCGGTGGTGATCATCTGGCCCAGTCCGGGCACCGCAAACACGACTTCGGTCATGACCGCACCGCGCAACAAGCCGCCTAACTGCAAGCCGATCACGGTCACCAGCGGCATCATGACGTTGCGCATTGCATGCACCCCCACCACCCGGGCCATCGGCTCCCCGCGCGCACGCACTGCGGCGATGAACGGCTGGTTGAGGACTTCAATCAGGCTTGAACGCGTCGTGATCGCGATCAATCCGGTGTAGTAGACCGCCAGCGTGATCGCAGGCAAGGCCAGGTGGTAAAGGCCATCCCAAAAGTCATCCCAGGGCCGCACGAATCCCATCGTGGGGAACCATCCCAACTCGACCCCGAAGACCCAGATCAGGATGATCCCTAAGTAAAAACTGGGGAAGGCCGAACCGAGCACCGACAGCGATGAAACCAACCCATCGACCCAGCGACCCCTGAAGAGTGCGGCCAATAAGCCGGCTGGAATTCCAAGGGTTAGAGCCATCAGCAAAGAGAGGGTCGCCAGCGATAGCGTGACCGGCAGCGCCTGAAGAACGGCCTGCTTAAAAATATTGTCACGAGTGACATAGGAAATCCCCCAGTCGCCTTGGACGAAACGCCCCAGCCAATGGAGGTACTGCACGGTGACTGGCTGGTCGAGCCCCAGCTCGTGCATAAGACGGGCATATGCCTGCGGCGAATATTCGGACCCCAGCAAGAGCATGACCGGGTCGCCTGGCGCCATTTTCAGGAAGAAAAAGGCCACCACCGACACGATCAAGAGCACCAGCAGCGTCTGCAAAAGCTTGATCAATGCATCGTTCATCAAAATGCGGAACCGCGAATGCGCCCGCTGCGCGAAGTCGATGATTCGACGAGGCGCAGGGAGCAGGGGTTACACCGACTCAGGTCAGAGCTTCTTGAGGCTGACGGTATGCATGTTCATCAGATCGACCGGCACATATTTGAAGCCTTCGACCCGCTTGTTGAAGATCTTGTAGACCTTGGTGTGCGCCAGCACGGCAATCGGCGCATCCTTTTGCATCATCAAATCTTCAGCCGCGTAGTAGAGCTTTTTGCGCTCGGCCTGGTCGACGCTTTCGGACGCCTTGATCACCAGCTTGTCGAAATCCGGATTGGTGTAGCCGACGTAGTTCCAGGGCATCCCGGTGAGCCATTCCGGGCGAATCGTTTCGTCCGGGTCGAGGTCGGCCTGCCAGGCTTCATCATAAAGATCGAACTCACCCGCGTTACGGCGCTTGGTCAGGATGGCCCGATCCATGAGTTCAAGATTGACCTTGATGCCAATCTTTGCAAGCATCGGAATGATCAGCTGGGCATTGCGGCTACCGCTGCCACCATTGCTGGTGAAGGCCTCGGTGGCGATGTAGTTGACCGTAATCTCCCCTTGTTCTTTGGCCTTTGCCCGGTACGCCTGGGCCCGCTTGAGATCATAAAACTGCCCGCGACCGCTCTTGGCGATATTCGGATCATAAAAACCATTCATGGGCGGCGAGATGAGTGAATAGGCGGGGATCGCATCACCAAAATAGCCCTGCTTGACCAGCACGTTACGGTCGATGGCGAACGCGACCGCGAGCCGCAGATTCACATCTTCAAAAGGCCCCTTTTTGTTATTCATGCCCAGAAACGCGTAGTTGCCCTCGACCTCGCCGTAGATGTTGAGGTTCTTGTTCGCTCTTAGCTGGGACATGAACTGGAACGGGCAGGCGTCCATGCCATCGACCTGGCCGGAGAGCACCGCCGCGACCGCCGAGGTGGGCTCCTTAATCAGATTGATCTGAATCTTGTCAAGATACGGGAGGCCCTTCTCAAAGTAGTCGGGGTTGCGCTCGAGCTCGATGATCTCGTTTTCTTTCCATTGGACGAATCGGAACGGTCCGGTACCGACCGGGTTACGCCCGAAGTCTTTACCAAATTTCTCAACAGCCGAGCGCGACACGATCGTCCCTGCCCGACCCGTCGCACCGGTCATCGCCACCTGAAAAAATGCAAACGGCTTGTCGTAACGGATACGCACCGTCAGCGGGTCAACGATATCGATGCCCGCCAAATCCTTGACCATCCAGACATGGGGTGACCCAGTGACCGGGTCTTTGACCCGCTCGATGCTCCACTTGACCGCAGCCGCATC
>CAIPGD010000270.1 GCA_903864485.1 uncultured bacterium
ACCGATACTCGCCGGCAAATAATCCTTCAGGATGGCAATCGCTTGGGGCATGGCAATCAAAAAAGTTGCACCCAAAAAGGCGCCATGAACCGATCCCAATCCGCCGATCACAATCATCAACAGCAGATCTATCGATTGCAGGATGCTGAATTGGTCGGGCGAGATGAACTGTAATTTGTGCGCGTAGAGGGCTCCCGCAACCCCGGCCAGCGCGGCCGATAGCGCAAAGGAAAGGGTCTTGTAGCGGGCCAGATGAATCCCCATGCTCTGGGCGGACACTTCGGAATCTCGGATCGCAACAAACGCCCGTCCGGTTGGCGAGCGCAAAAGGTTCAGGACCCCGAGCGTGGCCAAAATTGCAATCAACAGACACAGCACATAAAACTCAGTCGCGCTGCTCAGGGCCCAGCCCGCGACGCTCGGTGCCTTGACCTGCAATCCGGAATTGCCGCCGGTGACTGACTCCCATCGCGCCAGACCTTCCTCGACAATAAATCCAAACGCGAGCGTGGCCATCCCTAGGTAAATGCCCCGAACTCTAAGCGCCGGCAGGCCTACGACCCATCCGACCGCGGCCGATAGGCCGGCGGCGCCGGCGATCGCGACCGGGAACGGAATTCCAGCGTTGGTGAGAACCGCTTCGGTGTAGGCGCCAACCCCCAGAAAAGCCGCATGGCCGAGCGAGAACAAGCCGGTAAATCCAGCCAGTAACATTAAACCGAGACCGGCGATCGAATAGATCAGCACAAAGGTCAGTTGCGCTAACCAATACTCAGGTAACGCCCATGGGGCCAGAAATAAAACCACCACCAGGGCGCTGTACCAGAACCGAGCGCCCTCGTGTTTGGCCAGGCGGATATCCTGATCGTATTCGGTCTTGAAAATGAAACGCATCGGTGGGTTCTTTTGGACCGATCAGACTTTTTTGCGTAACTGTTCGCCAAATAAGCCATTGGGCTTGACGACCAGCATCAGCAGGACCACCACGTAGGCCGCAATATCCTTGAATCCGTCAGGCAGATAAAACCCCGACAGGGACTCGATAATGCCGATCGCCAGTCCACCGACAATCGCACCGGGCAGGCTGCCAAAACCGCCGACGACCGCCGCTGGAAAGGCTTTGAGACCAATCAGGCCCATGTTGGCGTGGACAAATGTGATTGGCGCGAGTAACAGCCCCGCAATGGCTGCGACGGCCGCCGCCAGGCCCCAGGCGATGCCGTTCAGTCGGCGCACCGGGATTCCCATGTAGTAGGCCGCCAATTGGTTTTGTGACGCGGCTTGCATTGCAATACCCAGTTTGCTGTAGCGAAATAAGGCGAACAAAAGCACACACAAGACCGCCGTGACAGCGATCACCGCGACCTGTTCGACATTGATGATGAGACCTCCCATTTTCCAGATTTCGTCCTTGTAGGGGACGGGAAGGACATGGGTTTCGGTCCCGATGTTGGGCAACATCGTGATCAGCCCACGAACCACATAACCAATTCCGATCGTCAGCATGACGACCGAAAAGGCGGGCTGGCCGAGGATGGGTCGGATCACGATCCGCTCGAGCAGCATCCCAAACAGGGTCATGGCGGCTACCGCGCTGAGGATGGCGAGCCAGTAGGGGAAACCCAGCCAGGTCATGGCCGCCAGCCCTCCAAAAGCCCCCATCATCATCAGATCGCCCTGGGCGAAGCTGACTGTCTCGGTCGCTTTGTAGATCAGAACGAAACCGAGCGCGATGAGCCCATAGATGCAGCCCTGCGAAATGCCGCTCAGGGTCATCTGGAAAAATTGAATCATCGGGCGCGGTCGGGCTTAAAACTAGGGCTTAAAACTGAGGGCTTAAATTGGGTCTTAACTCAGGGCTAAAATTTCAGCGAGCCCGACAGTACCCGATTCAGTCAACTCCGGGTCGGGCTCAGCGGCGTGGCTAGGGTTTGTACTAGGCCCCAGTCCGAGGGCTAAGCGTCGGGACCCATTGGCCTCAGGCAAAATAAGGCGATTACCTCAGGGGAACTCCATGCAACGACCCTTTCACTTGGCTTTTCCGGTTCACGACCTGGGCGCCGCACGAGCGTTTTACGGTGATTTGTTGGGATGTCCCGAAGGGCGTAGTTCAACCGAATGGATCGACTTTGATCTCTTCGGCCATCAAATTGTGGCGCACCTCGCGCCCAATCAATGTGGACCAGACGCGACCAATGCGGTCGATGGCGATCAGGTCCCCGTCCGTCATTTTGGGGTCGTACTGCCGATGCCTGAATGGCAGGCGCTGGCGGACAAACTGACCGCAGTCGATACAAAATTTATCATCGAACCCCATGTGCGTTTCAAGGGCCTGGCCGGTGAGCAGGCCACCTTTTTCTTCCTCGACCCATCGGGCAACGCCCTTGAATTCAAGGCGTTCGCTGATCTCGGCCAGCTGTTTGCGAAACAGGCCGCCCACTGATCACCGCGCGCGTTGTTCAATCCAATGTGCGAGTTGATCGAGGGCCAGACGAGCTTCGGGTAGTTGGCCGGCCATGACCGGAAAGGCGTGCGGTAGCTTGGGCCACGCCAGCAAGGTACTCGAGCCCCCTCGGTCGAGGATTTTCTGGTGCAATTTGATCGAATCATCGTAAAGCGCTTCAGCCTGACTGACGAGGATCATGCACGGTGGTAAGTCATCGACCGGGCCAAACAGCGGTGAGAGCCTGGGATGAGTCGGCGGAGTACTTGGGGCGTAGCGATCACGGAATTCATCCAGAATCTGTTGATTGAGCATAACGTCGGTCTTGTCGTTACTCACCATCGACGGGTTTTGATGGGTCAAATCCAGCCAGGGTGAGAGCAGAAAAATCCCGCGGGGTTGTGCGTTCGGTTGTGCGTTCGGTTGTGCGTCCGGTTGTGCGTCCGGTTGTGCGCTTGATGGGAGCGGATGCGGCAGATTGCGGACCGCCTGCAAGGTGGCGAGTTCAATGTTGCCACCCGCGCTGTCACCGCCAATGACGAGGGGGCTCGGGGGGCGGGGGTCGTTGTCGGTCTCGGCCGAGTCGGCCTCAGCCAGATTCGAGATGAGGGTCTGATAAACCGCCAGGGCGTCATCGAGCGCCGCGGGGAACGGATCTTCGGGTGCGAGACGAT
>CAIPGD010000271.1 GCA_903864485.1 uncultured bacterium
CCCGATAAATGCGGCCATGGCAACCGCCGCAACAGTGCCACCGGATAGGCCGAATTCCGCACCGTATTGCTGAACGCACCACAAGGGAAGAAAGGCTTTGAGCCCGTCAAACAGCAAGGTCAAGGCCGCTGCGATCTTGTTGCCCGAGCGCAAGACGTTGGTCGCCCCCGGGTTGCCACTGCCGTAACTGCGCGGGTCGTCCAAGTGCATCAGTCGGCTGACGATGACCGCGAAGGAAAGCGATCCGGCGAGGTAGGCAAGCAGTGCGGCCAAGGGCCCGAACCACCATGCATATGCGTCCACTCTAAGAACCCCCAGGCCGCGATAAGGGGCCAAACAAATACTCAAATGTCTGGTCCGAGTTGGACCCGTCCTGGTTGTCCGTCAAGCACAGGGCCCGCGTGTCCAAAGTTCTGCGACTCGCGCCTGGCATCAACCGGTCCCCGAGAGCCGGAATCACCCATCGATCGATCCCTCTGCGCGCCATATGGCCGCCTAACCATACGTCGTCATCGAAGAATGCTTGCTTGGGTGCGGCGCTGTAGTCGGTGACGGCGTCGTCAAAGAACCGGGGTTTGACCAGGACGCCGGCGTAACCAAAAAGGTAGTCGACACGGGCCAGTGCGTCGCTGGAGAAACTGGTGTAGCGCAAGTCCTGCAGCCAGGTTTGGCGACTGAATAGGACAGAGGAGGGTTTCATGCCCGCAGGCACGGCCACTCCAGAGCAGCCCAGAGCCGCATCGGGCATGCGCTGTGACCAGTTAATCAGCTGCTCGATCAATCGATAGGGATACACGCCGTCGTCGTCCACAATGATGAGGCGGGTATCCGGCATCTTCCTTTCCTGCTGCCAGGTTGGGATGAATTTGGTGACTGGTCCCAAGTCCTGCTCACATTCCACAATGTTGAGAATTGGAATCTGGGAAAACCAGCTTGGAATGGAATACGAATAGGGTGCCAGGCGCGAAGTCTTGGGAATGCACAGGCAGATGCTGTCAGGGAGTACGGACTGGTCCAGCAGACTTTTCAACATCACCTCAATCTGACCAATCCGTTCGGGAATAGTCGTAAAAGTAACCACCACCCGATCAGGGCAATCTACCCGCGGAATGACTTTCAGACGCTCGGTGTAATACGCCAACGGTTGGCGATGTAACTGGTTAACACGCCAGCGGAACGCTATTCTTTTGGCTGGTTTCGCCCGCATGCGTGGTCCTTTATCTATAAAACCGGATTGTCCCGCCAGCTTACTGGGCGCATTCCACCGATTGTGCGCCTAGCGCGGGCAGACACTGTTGGGGATTTACCTCCAGCAAATAACCGCGGCGCCCACCGTTGATCAAGATACGCGGCAGATCAAAGATAGTGGACTCCACGTACACCGGCATAGTTTTTCGGGTGGCAAACGGCGATGTGCCGCCTACCAGGTAGCCGCTATGGCGGTTAGCAACCTCGGGCGCGCAAGGTTGCACCGATTTCGCGCCAATCTGGCGGGCCAGGTTTTTGGTTGATACCGTGCGGTTCCCATGCATAAGCACCAGCAGAGGCTTGGCATCCTGGTCCTGCATGACGAGCGTTTTAACCACCGCAAACGGATCCCAGCCCAGTTCGGATGCGCCCCGCTGCGCGCCGCCGTGTTCGACGTAGTCGTACCAGTGTTCGCCGAACGCCACGCCGGCCTGAAGCAACCATGCGGTGGCGGGGGTTTCGCTGGAATGGTCTTTCTTAGCCATAGCCCAAAGCCACAGGTCAGACCGTGGGGTCCCGATGCTCGGCGCGGATCGCGTCAATGGATTGGAGCAATTCGGCACTGAGCACGGTTCCGTACGCGTCGATGTTCTCGTCGAGTTGGGCCACCGTGGTCACGCCAATGATGGTGCTGGC
>CAIPGD010000272.1 GCA_903864485.1 uncultured bacterium
CGTCGTGCTTGGTGTACTGCGCATTGGCCGCACGCGGCTCCATGGCGTTGGGTACCAGCCGGTTGTTGGCAAAGCTCAGCTTGGTAACTTTCGCGGCATGGGTGAATGCCGCATCCACCGCGGCTTTGTCGCCATGACCCCAGTCATAACAGGTGTTGTGGGGTACTTCGTCATGGACCAGCGTCGCGTTGCTCTCGGCATGGGCCAGATCAATCACGGCGGGCAGGACTTCGTAATCAATATCGATCAGCTCGGCGGCATCCTTGGCCAGGCTAGCAGTCTCGGCGACGATCAGGGCGACCTGATCGCCCACGTGGCGAACCTTGCCCTGCGCCAGCACCGGGTGCGCTGGCTCTTTCATCGGACTGCCGTCCTTGTTGTGGATCAGCCAACCGCAGGGCAGACCGCCCACCTTGGCCTCGGCCAGATCGGCACCGGTAAAGATGTGCAACACACCCTCGGCCGCAGCAGCGCGCGTGATGTCGATCGATTTGATCCGCGCGTGGGCGTGCGGGCTGCGCAAGAAATAAGCATAGCTCTGGCCTGGCAGCACAACGTCGTCGGTGTACTGTCCAGCGCCAGTCAGAAAACGGTGATCCTCGCGGCGCAGGATCGATTTTCCGATCGGCGAATTCGACAAGTCAGTCATGATCGCGTCCCTTGAATAAGCGGTTACTTTTAAGCAGTCACTTGGCCAGCCTGGCAGCGCTGGATTGACTTGACGATGTTGTGATAGCCCGTGCAACGACAGATGTTGCCTTCGAGACCTTCACGAATCTCCTGCTCAGTGGCGTTTGGATGGTCTTCGAGCAACTGCACAGCCGACATCACCATGCCAGGCGTACAGAAACCGCACTGCAGTCCATGACACTCACGGAAGGCCGCCTGCATCGGGTGCAGTTCGCCATCGTGGCTCAGGCCTTCGATCGTGGTGATCTCGGCGCCCTGCGCCTGAACGGCCAGGATCGAGCAGGCTTTGATTGCGCGTCCATTCAAATGCACGGTACAAGCGCCGCACTGAGCGGTATCGCAACCCACATGGGTTCCGGTGAGATGCAACTGATCGCGGATCAACTGGACCAAGAGGGTCCGGGGATCGACGTCGACCTTAACGGCACGCCCGTTCACGGTGAGCGCAAGAGATTCGGTGGGATGGCTCAAAGTTGCCTCCTGAAGGCTGCTGATTTTTGGGGGTTCATCTGAACCTGATAAGGATACTGGGACAACCCGTTAAGAAACACGCTTTAGCCCGCGCGAGTGCGATCGGGTTTTCCCTGATGCTCCTAACCGCGCGGACCCAACTGTAACAACCGCGAGTTGTAACGGACGGGTCATCGACCTCCCGCTAGGTCGAGTCGCAAAACTTTCATGTGGCTGTCACAGGCGCGTCATCTATCGGCGGCAACCTCCGGGGCCGCGAGGTGCGCCATAGCTCGCCAGCGCTCGCATCAAGAATTCCCCGACCCTTTCTGAAGGTTGTAATTTCATGAAAATTTGTAAGACCGCGCAACTGACCCTCGCCGCTGGCTTGGTCAGCCTGCTGACCGCCTGTGGCGGCGATTCGTCGACGACTCCAACCACCACGAGCACTGCACCGACGACCGAGCAGGTCGCCGCGTTTACCAGCAGCTACAACGGTGGCGTTGCCGCGCTGAAGAGCTTCAGTGGCCTGACCAGCTCGGGCTTCGTTGACCTTTTCGACGATGCGTTCCTCGACGCGGGCTACACCAAGCAGGCCCTGAAAGACAATCTGACGCAGGAGTCCTTCGCAGTCGCAGTTGCCGCCGATCTTTCGTCCTTCCCGGTCGCCGCATTGTCTGGCGTGACCGTCGCTGGCTGCGATGCCAACGGCGTTTGCACCCTGACCGCTACCGTCACCAATGCTGACGTAGACACCACCACCACGACTTACACCATCCCGGTGAAGTTCAGCAGCGGCAAGGTTCGCCTGTACGGCGACCAGAAGTCTGCCTAATCAAAAGGATTAACACGATGAAACCCCAGTTCCAAATGCGTGAGGTCGCTCTGGCGATCGCCGCCATCACTTCCGTCGTCACGCTCGTCCCGACCGCTTCGGCCGCTGACAAAGCCGCCACCAAGGCCGCGGGCACGTATGTCACCGGCGACTTTCACAACCACTCAACCTGCTCCGACGGCACGCTGTCATTGAAAAAGCTAGTCGACAAATCGGTTAACGCCTGGAAGCTCGATTGGTTTGTTCAGGCCGACCACGGCGGTAGCAGTGCGCGTAACTGCACCCTGGCCGAAGACCCGTTTGAGCCCGTCGCTCCTGCTCTCGGGCTGACCAACAGCACCAACGGCCCTTGGCAGGCCACGCCCCCGGTGACTTACGGCAGCGGCGGCCAGCCCGCAGCGGCACTCAAAGGGCCGAACCAGACCTGGGAATCCACCCTGCCGAACGGCCGCGCAGACATCAAGGGCGACGGCACTGCGACGCCCAAGGCCATGTGGCGCTGGCAGGAAATCAAAGAATTTCAGTACAAGCAAATCGAAACCCTCGGGCGTGACGCCAAAAAACCAGTCTGGATCGGACTGGAGCAAAACGCCCCAGGTCACGAGCACGCATCGACTGTGGTACTCAAAGGCCAGGCTCCATGGCCATCGACCTCGACGACCGGCAACGCAAACCTGCAGGCGCAGTATGAGTACTGCTTCGATCGCAGCGACAGCGACACCAGCCGTGGCGCCGAGAACCTGTGGGATTGCTCGGTCACGGGCAGCTCCAACAACACCCTGATCAACCCTCTGTCGGCCAAGATCGCCCCGACCGATAACCTGAGTGGGACGAATACCGCCAAGTACCCCAACATGGGGCACCTGAAGACGGTTGAAGGCATCAAGTGGATGAACGAAAAGGCGCCCACGACGACCTACTTCGTTCCGGCCCACCTTGAGCGCGCCGGGATCTACAACCCGACTGGTAGCAACGGCTACAACATCGAGCACCTGCGTAACTTCAACAACGCCGGCCCCAAGATTGCATTCGGTTTTGAGTCGATGCCTGGCCATGGCGCTGAGTCGACCCGCGGCAGCTACACCACCAATGCGGTGGGCGGCGGCACCTTTGGCGGCACTGGCGTCTACGCGGCCAAGGTTGGCGGCGTATGGGACGGCCTGCTTGGCGAAGGCCGCAACTGGTGGTTCTTTGCGAGCTCGGACTACCATAACCGCGGCAGCTTCGGTCCCGACCAACGTGAAACCACGGCAGACTTCTATCCGGGCGAATACACCAATGACCACGTCATGGTGCGCAAGGGTACGGGCAACCTGACCGCTGAAGCCATCATCGACGGCCTGCGCAGTGGCAACAGCTTTGTGGCCAACGGCCAACTGATCGACCGCCTGGCCTTCGTGGTCTGCGCATCGAACCCAGGCCTGCCGCGCAACGCCAACAAAGCGCTGATCGAGAAAGCCGCGGCGAACGCCGTGGCCGGCAACGGTGAAGTGCGGATCGACGGTTGCGCCACGATGGGCGAAAAACTCGTCGTTCGCCCCGGCACCGACTTGTTCGTGACGGTCTCGCTGCGCGATCCGCAAGGCACTAATGCAGCGCCCTACAGCTTCCCGAACCCGTCGCTCAAGCTGGTCAACATCACGCAGCCTCTGAATGCACCCGTGTTGGATCACGTTGATCTGATCGGTGGCAACGTCACGGGTTATATCGATCCGAGCGACCAGGGCGCGTATGCACCGCCAGTAACGGCAGCGGACTTCCCCGCGAAGATTTTCAATTCGTCCACGAAGATCCAGAAGACCTTCAACTCGACGAACTGGACGGCAGCTGCTGACGGCACCCGCACGATGACCTACCGCGTGCCAGCCGTGAAAGCCTCGCAGTACTTCCGTCTTCGCGGAACCAACCTGCCGGCATCCGTGCCGTTCGAAACCGATGCAGACGGCAACCCGTTGAATGACTATCAAGCCAGCCCGGTCGACCAGACGGTAGTCGGTAATGTGCCCTGTACCGACGCTGGGTGCCCTGCACACATGCGCACGGTCGCCGGCGTCAAGTACTCCAGCTTTGACGTGTCTGCCTGGGCCGACCTCTGGTTCTACAGCAACCCCGTGTACGTTGAAGTACTGGGCTCTAGCAAGGTTGCCGGCGTCAAGTAATCTGACCCGCGAACAGGGTCACGGGCCTTCGGGTTCGTGACCCTGGCCTGACTACCGGCCCCTCGGCCGGTTTTTGTTTTTTGAAAGGACTTCGGTTGCCCTACGTTTTAATGATGCTCTCGGGCGCCATTTCATTAGCGTGGCAGATGATCTGGACCGCGCAACTGGCGACCGCCTTGGGGCACGAAATTATCGCGGTGCTTGCAGTCGTGGCCGCTTTTTTTGGCGGCTTGGCCATCGGCTCCTACGCGATGGGGCGGCGCATCGCGGCATCCCTGGCTCCGGGACGTTGGTATGCCGTCCTTGAGGTGGTGATCGCGCTTTGGGGCATTGCGCTGACGGCCTTGTTGCCCTGGTTCAATGACGCAACCTACGCACTGATTGGCGCGCAGCCAAGCGCCGTCTGGCACTGGTCGCTGGCCTTCGCCCTACCGATGATTTTACTGCTACCCGCAACCGCAGCCATGGGCATGACCCTGCCCGCGGTCGAGCGTCAGCTGTCGGGCGCCTCGAGCCGACTCGGAGGCCTTTATGCCGCCAACACCTTCGGCGCCGTCGTTGGGGTGTTGGCCGTTGTCTTTATCGCAATCCCTCAATTTGGAGTGCAGTCAACGGCCTGGATTTGTAGCGGAATCAATGCAGCCTGTGCCGCACTAGCCTTGTGGCTTTGGCGCAAACCACTCGCGGTCAACGACCCTCTTGTACCGGTTGTCCCCGCCGAACCCACGGCGCCTATTAGAAGCACACCAAGTGGTGCGATCGGTTGGCGCCTGCTATTGACCGGGATATTCGGCATCGGCTACGAGGTCCTTGCGGTTCGCGTCCTCAGTCAGGCGACCGAAAACACGGTGTATAGCTACGCGCTATTGCTGGCCGTTTACCTACTGGGTACGGCGCTCGGAGCGATGATCCTCCAGGCCCGTAAGCCCGACGCCTCCGACTCGACCCGGTCAGCGCTCATTCAAGGCCTCGCTGCGGCCATTCTATTGAGTGGTGCGACCCTTTGGTGGGCCGATGTCATTGCCCTAGCGCCCGGACGGGTCCTCGGCCCGGGGGCCCTCAGCGCCCTGGTTGGCGAAGCGCTGGCTGCAGCCGCGGCCATGCTGGTACCCACGATGGTGATGGGCGCCCTGTTTACCCATTTGTGCCGGCAGGCCCAAGCGCAGTCATGGCCACTCGGACGTGCGCTCGCGATCAACACGGCCGGCGCAGCCATTGCGCCAATCCTCTTTGGAATTGGCCTGATCCCCCTGCTCGGGTCTCAATGGGTTCTAAGCCTTCTAATCGGGGCTTATCTGATATTGCAAACTCGATCCAACTGGTTCAGGCCCAAGACCTTGCTTGTGGCCATGGCCGCCCTTGCACTCGGAATCTGGGCGCCCCCTCTGCGCTTCATTGACCTCCCAGACGAAGCTAACCCAGACGAAGCCAAGCTCGTGAGTTTTCGTGAAGGACCCATGGCCGCGGTGAGTGTGGTCGAGGACGCGAGCGGCATCGCCCGGCTCCGCATCAACAATCGTGCTCAAGAGGGCAGCAGTGCACGCAGCCCGGTGGAGACCCGGCTGGCCGAACTGCCCATCCTGTTGCATCCGTCACCGCGGCGTGCACTCTTCCTGGGCCTGGGTACGGGACACACGGCCTACACCGCCGCCTTGAATCCCGACCTGCAAGTCACCGCGGTGGAGCTCCTGCCCGAAGTGATCGAGGCAGCCAGACTCTTTGCGCCCAAACCCGGGACCGAACAGGATGGCCCAGCACTCAAAATTCTGGCCGCCGATGCCCGACGCTATGTTCAAGCATCACCCATCCAATATGACGTTATCGTCTCGGACCTCTTTCACCCAGCCCGCAGCGGCGCCGGTTCGCTGTATACCGTTGAACATTTTTCGGCAACGCGCAAACAGTTAGCACCCGGTGGCCTTTTTTGTCAGTGGCTCGCAGTCCATCAAATGGACCTCAAGACCCTGCGCAGTATTGCTGCTGCGTTCTTGCAGGTCTACCCCGATGCGGTGGCTGTCCTCGCCAGCAATAGCCTGGATACGCCAGTCCTCGGATTGCTCTCGCGCCCTGATCAGCCGCGCTGGAATCCAGACTCTGTCCGGGCACGTCTTCTCGACGCGGCTCCCGCCTTGCGACCACCCCTGATAGAGGCCCGGGTGATCGACGAATACGCCATTCTTGGCAGTATTCTTGGGGGGCCGGCGAGCCTGCGGGCCTTTGCGGGCGAAGCGCGCGCTAACACCGATGATCGGCCAATCGTGGTTCATGAGGCCCCCTGGGAAACCTACGCGCCAACCGAAACTCCGCGCACCCGGTTATTCAACCTGGTCAGTCAGCTTCAGGCCAAGCCAGATGAAATTCTGCGAGAGGCGTCCGACGACACGCTTCATCGGCTGGACGCTTACTGGTCAGCTCGTGCGCGCTACATCGAAGTCGGATTAACGATCCAGCCCGACCCAGATCCCTTGAATATGCTGACTCGATTGCGCGAGCCACTCCTCGAAATCCTTGAACAAAGCCCTGACTTCACCCCAGCATTTGATCCCTTGTTGAACCTCTCGCGGTCACTGATCAAAACTGCCCCCGGTGTCGCCGGTGAGGTCCTCAATGCCTTGTCCTTGATCAGGCCAAATCCTTCAACAAGCCGGCCCCCCAACTCCCGCTAAACCCTCATTGATTCTTATGGACCCTCAAGCTCAGCCGCCTACCGCCGACGAACCCAGCTTCGCGTCACGTCTGTTGCGCGAGCCCCTATTGCATTTCCTCGTGCTGGGGGCGTTCGTTTTCGGCGTTGATTATTCGCTGAACCTCGACAAAGAAGATCCGCAAACGATCACGATCTCCAAATCCGTCAAGACCGAGGCGCACGACATCTTTGCGGCCGGCCTCAAACGCGAACCCAATGATGCCGAAATGAAGACACTTCTCGACCGCTGGGTCGACAATGAAGTGCTCTACCGCGAAGGCATCGCGCTAGGTCTGGACCGCGGCGACAGCACGATTCGTGACCGCATCATCTTCAAGGCCCTGAGCGTGACCCAATCGGGAATCACCCTTCCGAAGATTGACGAAACTGGAGTGCGCAAATGGTTCGAATCCAAACGCGAACGATACGACACCCCAGTACGATTTGATTTCCTGGAAGCAGTCGTGACCAGTGACCGATCCGCAGAGACCCTACAAGGCTTCGTAGACGCGCTCAACGGCAAGGGCAAGAGCGATGCGGAAAGCAGCCTGCGCGTCTTTAAAGACCGCCCAAGGCAAAATCTGCTGCAAAGCTATGGCGCCGATTTCACCGCGGCCATTGAGAAAGCGCCCCCCGGCGTGTGGCAACTCATCAACAGCAGCGAAGGCCTGCGTGTAGTCCGCCTCGAGGAAATCAAGCCAGGCGTACCCGCCGACTTCGATCAGAACAAAGATGCGATTTACCAGGACTGGCGCGATGACACCATGGCCCAACTCACCACGAATGCAGTGCGCGAAATGGGTAAGAAATACAAAATCCGCGAAGAAGAGGTGAAGCCTTGAAGGGGCTCCTGACCCGGTTGATGCTCTGCTTTGCCCTGGCGGGATTCTTCGGACCGATCGTTCATGCGCATGAGATGACGATGGCGGAAATGACCTTGCGCGAAGTCGCGCCGGGTCAATTCGTTTGGTCTTGGGGAGCCCCCGGAAAGGGCCGGCCGATCGCGGACGACCTGACCCCGATCTGGCCCGAAGGGTGTAAAGCCGACTCACAGACCATTCAGTGTGGCGCCAAGGGACTGTCTGGCCAATTCTCGATCGTGGGTGTGGGCAAAGCCTATTCGGCCGCGATCGTTCGAATCTACTGGCGTGGCGGCGACCGCCAGGTCATCACCCTCACGAGCGCTCAACCTAAAGTACAGCTCTTTGGCAGCGCCAAAGACGAGCGAGCGGGCGGCGAAGTCGCGACCGCTTATTTCTCACTCGGTATCGAACATATCCTGACGGGGTTTGATCACCTGTTGTTCGTCATCAGCCTCTTGTTTCTGGTGGGATTTCGCAAACGTCTGGTCGCCACGATTACTGCATTCACATTGGCCCATAGCGTGACGCTCGCCGCCAGCGCTCTGGGTCTTTTGGTGCTCCGCTCGCCGCCGGTTGAAGCATCGATCGCGCTTTCGATCGTTCTGGTCAGCGCTGAAGCGCTGCACCAACGAGAGACCTGGACGCGACGCTGGCCCGCTCTGGTTGCCTTTGTCTTTGGACTCGTGCACGGCCTTGGATTCGCGGGGGCCCTTAAAGAAATTGGCCTGCCCGAGCAGCATGTATCAATCGCACTGCTGACCTTCAATCTGGGAGTCGAAGCGGGTCAGTTACTCGTGGTTGGGTTGGCGTGGGGCCTTACGCTCCTCATCGTGCGAACGCCGATGGCGAGTCGCCTTAAGGCGCCTGCACTCTATGGGATCGGCGCCATCGCCGCCTTCTGGTCGCTCGAGCGAATTGCGCTGATCGTTGGCTGGCCGAACTGAAGCAACATGGTGACCGATCTCATTCCATTGTTTCCAACCC
>CAIPGD010000273.1 GCA_903864485.1 uncultured bacterium
CACCACCACCGGCGTGTCAGCCAGGGCTTCGTGGACCAGCGGTTCGATGTGGCGGTGGAACATGGGGGCGATTAAATGGGTGAAAATCAACCGTTGCGTGGACGATTATCAACCATTTTTGGAGAGTAAAAAAGTATTCTTGGAACCATTGCTCATGCGCGGCACACCCAATACTGGGCTGTTGAGAGGGCGGCTAAGCCTCAACGCGCCGAAGCGACTTGGGTGGAATCCGGGTCAGTTCTCGCAGTACGTTCGGCACCCGTTGGAGCAAGCGTCAGAAGCTTGCCGTTCTTGACGCCAGACCAGCCGCAGCGTGGCACCGTCGAGACCTCGTGCCCGGGAAGATGCTCCGACAGGCGGCGGGGAATGTCTTCGTCAAGCAGGATGCGCATCTGGAATCAGAGCGGCACGCGCTCGCTCAAGCACTGCGACTGCGTGCTGTCGGCTAACAGAGGGAAAGTCCCCAAGGAATATCTCCAACGAATCACCGGCCTCCAGGTGATCGAAGAGTGTCTTAACGGGCACCCGAGTGCCCGCAAAGACTGGCGTACCGCTGTGAATCTCGGAGTCCACCGTGATGAGCGAGGAGTTCATGGAATGGTTGCCTTGGAATGAGGAAACCTCAGTGTACCGCCGGTGGTAGCAGCGTCACGCCCAATGCCAGAGCCAACCAGGCGGCGGGGACGATCCCCGTCCGTCCGTCCCCATACCTGTTAACGGTGAGTTGGGGAACCTCTTGCACGCGGCATTCAAGGTCACAGTTCAATCGGTGGGCGGCAGTTGCAGCGGTGTAAATCGCAGAATCTTCCCCGTGAGCTCGGCGATCCTGTAAGAAGTTGACCCTCTATTCGCGCTGATCTGAAGCATCAATTTGTCGGCACTTATTTTCCAAGTGCATGGCTTGAAATGGTGGCCATCGTTAGGAGCCAGAGAGAGGAATTCACAACGTCCGTTCCGAGCGAACTTGTATTCCATCCTGAACCAGCTCGGCGGAAAGTCCATCGATGCGACGGGGCGGAAAATCTGAATCGTTGCGCCCCGTTCTTCCTCTTCCCTGGAGTGAACCCAGTGCTGGAACAAGTCATTGATATCGATTTGGCGACGTGTCCCGGTCGCCGCCGCACCAGACGCCTGTGCCGTGTCCGGTGCGGCGCATAGCGCTTGTGTTGACAGGCATGACCAGAGACTCAGGATCGCAAATGAGCGCAACACCCGGCTGATACAGCCGGGCCGAGTCGATAGATCTTGTTGTTCGGGCATATGTCCTCACTGTGCAAGTTAGCAAGTCAAGGATCTAGTGGCCCCGCTGACGTTGCGCCGATGGCTGGCGCTTTAGTTCGGTGGCTTTGCGTCGCCGGCTTTCGCCGGGTTTGCCCTTCAATTCTCTTTTCTATCGGCCAAGGGGTGTACCGATTGGTTGTTGTATAGCATGACTTGCGCGCTCAGGTCGTAGATGACGATGTTGGTGTCCAGCAGGTAACGCAGCATCAGAGCGCCTCCCGCTCTGCTTGAGCGAGGGGTCAGGCGGCGCTCGGCGCATGCTCACCAGCGGAGTTGTTCGACCTCTAGGCCGAGGGCTGATGCCACCTTCTCGAGTGTTGCCTTGCGGGGCTGTTTGACCCGTTCCATCTGCGCGTATGCAGCCTGGGTGATTCCGATGCGGCCTGAGACCTCGGCTTGTGTAAGGCCGAAATGTTCGCGCCACGCAGCCATGGCCGATACCCCACGCTCGAAAGATAGGTTCACGACCTCGTTCGGGACGGTGCCTTGCGTGAAGCCGCCCTTCATGCGACGGAACTGGTCGTATGGCACCACCACAAAAGCGGGCTTGCCGTCTTTGCCAACGATGACCTGAAATTCAGTATGTGCGTTCATCGCGTTTTCTCACCTCTTCAATACTCACGATGCGTACAGCACCGTCGAAGTCGATACCCGTACTCGTGGTTTGTGAGAGCCTTGACATTCCTGGCCTTCGACAAGTCGAGCAGTTCGGTACTTACTGCTGATCGGATCTGCTTCCCGCGTGAGCGTCGACTTTGCGCAGTTGACGGAGGGCTTTTGGCTGCCAGTTGATCGCGTTCACGCGGCGATGATGAGCGAGTGATACGTATTGTCAAACAAGGGCCACTGAGTGTCCCGCGAAGTTCCCCTCATCCACCCAGGCACGGCCCTGCACCTGAGCATCTTCTTCGGCACCGATGCGCAAAGCTGGGGCAATTTGCAAACCCACTACGACACGGAACATGCCTGCGTCGCTTTGGCTGGCGTATTGGCCGCATCGTGCGGCGTGAACTGGCTGACGCCGTCGGTACGACCCATGCGTAGGGCGCCTGCAGCGCCTTGTTAGGCCTCGCACGCACGAGTGCTATGGTACTTTTCAAAAGCAACGTACAGCTCCGAAAATCCTGATGTGAGCGACCGAGATCTCGTCGCCGGCGGGCTTTCAGGGGTCGATTCGGCGCTCGAAGTCCGGGCGTCCGATAAAACAGCCGCGTATGCCACCGAAATCTGCATCTTGGTCAAACTCTCTGACGATCATGACTAAACGCCTAACGTTCGAGCTAAGCGGGCGACGATGGCAGGACACCAGGCCCCCTGGCTGGTGAAAATGTACCGCGTACCGCCCGCCGGGGCCTGGTGGCATGTCGTGGGCGCTACGCTTGAGCGAGGGGTTAGGCCTCACTCGCGGACGGCTCGCAGGATTTTGATTTGATCAACGATGGTCATAGCCCACTCAGCATACAGTTCATATGACTGTGTAAGGTTGCCAGCGACAAGTTCGTAGTTATTTCCTTCAAGCTTTGTGAATGTCATGTCAAAGTACTTGCGCGAGCGATCGACTACGTCGTCAAGAATGGCAACGTTTCTCCGAATCTCTAAAAGTTGACGCTGGAGTGAAGTATCGAAGGACCAGAGTGCCGACACACGAGCATCGAGTAGTGGAACCGGGTAGTGCTGCAGCATTATTCCCTTTCCGACTTCTGCCGCCGTGTGTTGATCTACTGCGAGAAGCTGTTCGTCAGTCCATGACAGTTGAGTGCGAAGACGGGGAACGAATGCCTGAAGTTTCGGCGTGGTTGCGCATTGTTCCAAGGTCGCCTTCAGCCACTCCAAAAATGCGCGGTCAGCGGTTCCGAGCTTCATGCGCGCCCCATATGCCGCGGTTGCCAGTACTCCGGCGAGTTCAGTCAGTTCAGTCAGGATCGCAGCTCTACCAAGAGTGTTCTCGCGTCGGCGCTTGATGGAGTCTACGATTATGGGTCCCAGGAGCCCAAGCAACCAGCCAAGGGCAAGGAACGCGAGCTTGTCGGCGGTTAAGTCGGACATGTGTTTGTGTGAGGCCTAACGTTTGAGCTTAGTGGGCGCCAACGGCAGGACGCCATGCCCGGGCCGGTGAAAATGTGCCGCGTACCACCGGACCGAGCCTGATGGCCTGCCGTTGGTGCTCCGCTTGAGCGGGGGGTTAGGCCTCACCGGTAGACCTGCATAAGTTGGTATTGCTTCTTGAGGTATGGAATCACTAACTGCAGCAGGACGAAGGTCTGCTCGCGATCAGGGATCAACCCCGTTGGATGACCTGCGTTGTTTCTGAACGTGCGCAGTACGGACAAGATGCCCGATAGATGGGTATCTAGGTCTTCACGAACTTCTGGTGCGAGTCCTCGGATCAGCGGTTCAAGGAGATTCCTGAACTTATTGAATTTCTGGAGCAGAGTGCGCTCGGTAAAGACGTTGGCGAATGTCGCGCGATGCGAGGGATTTGCGTCGATTCGTTCAAGCAGCAGCATGAAAGTGTGTTCGGTCGCAACCCCGAGCATGACCGTCGCGGACAGAAGGCAACCAGATCGGAAAGCTTGCATCGCCTCCTTCAGATACATGAGCGTCGCCGCGTCGACATCTGGCACCTCGCGGCGTACAGCGCCCTCGTAGGAAGCTACGTCATGGAAAAAGTAGGCATCGCCTCCGGCGGCCGCGCGCTGACCACTCTGGGTCAGCCTGAAGAAGGGGAACTGTCGGTTGCTGTCATTCAATCCTAGAGTAATGATCCCTTGGCGGAATAAATCCCAGAATAACTCCAACAACGTCTCCTTGTCTGACGCGTCAAGGAGATAGTTTGCGCCGAAGTGACCGGGCTGAATCCGGGCCTCTCTGCGCGCGAAAACTTCTCCAATACCGAGACTTAGATGCTCGTACTGGCTGGGTTCATAGGCGACGGTTTCCCGGCGTGTCAGTATGTCTAGCGCTGCGGCGCGGACTTCTTCGTAACTGTGCGGCATGATTTGGTGGCTGAGGCCTAACGTAATTCCGCCGAGCGCATATCTTGAGCTTGCCAACCTAAATCAGCAAACAACCTAGGCATGCCGGTTTGATCGAAACAGCGAAAAGTTGCGCAACGCGCCTTGTTACTTCGATTTGGCATGCATGCGCTGAATGTAATTACAGTATTCATGATGTCCTCCAAGCCCGTCTCCCATATTTCCCAGTCGCACCGCTTGCTGGATCGGCTTCGGAAAGAACTAAGGCGGACACACTATACCTTGCCAACTAAACAAGCACACCCGTGTTGGTGGAAATTTTCTGTTCGATGGCATGGCCGCAACGGCCAGGCTTGTGGCAACGGTGGGGATGGATCCGCACGGCGCCGCCTTTTGCGCAGTTCGTTCTAAAGCCCCCGCTGAATCAACATCTTCTGCACGTCGCTAGTCCCCTCATAAATCTGGCACACGCGCACGTCGCGGTAAATGCGCTCCAGGGGGA
>CAIPGD010000274.1 GCA_903864485.1 uncultured bacterium
CCCTGACCCTGAGCCCACCTGCTGACCGACCTGCTGACCGACCTGCTGACCGACCTGCTGACCGACCTGCTGACCGACCTGCTGACCAAACCGGGGCAAGAACTTCTGACCGAACTGCGGGGTGGCGACATTTCGAACTCCGGTTGCATGGAAGAACAGTCCAACCATTACAGGGGAGCCCGAGCGCGACCGCAATCAGCCATTAAAGCTAGTCCAATTGACGGCTCCATTACGGAACCAATCCCTTGACTCTCGCGGGATAGCTACAACCATGGCCGCCGACGGAGCGGCCTGACCGCCCGCCGCTCTTCTATAATCGGCTGCATGAACGATCTAGCTCACCCCCGCACACCCCCAGCACCCAACCTGCAGTCGCGACTCCCGCGGGTCGGCACGACGATTTTCACCGTGATGTCGGCGCTCGCCACCGAGGCCGGAGCCGTTAATCTCGGCCAGGGCTTCCCGGACTTCAATTGCGACCAGACCTTGGTTGACCTTGTCTCCAAGGCAATGCAGGACGGGCTCAATCAGTACCCGCCGATGGCCGGAGTCCCGGCACTCCGCCAGGCAGTTGCCGCCAAGATCGCGAATCTTTATGGCGCGCAGTACGACTGGAATAGCGAGATCACCATCACCGCGGGCGCGACTCAGGCGATCTTCGATGCGATCCTTTGTTGTGTTCACCCCGGCGACGAAGTGATCGTTATTGAACCCGCATACGATAGCTATATTCCGAACATTCTCGTCGCGGGTGGTATTCCAGTCACCGTCCCGGTCGGTCCAGATTTCCGGATCCGCTGGGACGATGTCAGCGCCGCGATTACGCCGCGCACCCGGGCCATCCTGGTCAATTCGCCCAATAATCCAAGCGGCCGAATCCACCAAGATGAAGACCTGATCGCGCTCGAATCACTAGCGGTTGAACACGATCTGATCGTGATCTCGGATGAAGTCTACGAACACATGGTCTATGACGGGCAACCGCACCGCTCGGCTTGTCAACATCCCGCCTTGGCTGCGCGCAGCTTCATCATTTCATCGTTTGGCAAGACCTACCACGTCACCGGCTGGAAGGTTGCCTACTGCGCAGCGCCGGCCGGGTTGATGTCAGAGTTCAGGAAGATTCACCAGTTCGATACGTTCACCGTGAACACCCCGGTTCAGCACGGCTTGGCCGCCTACATGGCAGACCCCGCGCCGTATCTCAACCTGAGCGGCTTTTATCAGCGCAAACGCGACCTGTTCCGCGAAGGCCTGGCCAGCACGCGATTTGGCCTGCGGCCCAGCGAAGGGACGTATTTTCAGCTGGTTGACTACGGCAATCTTGCGATTCCCGAGCGCACCCTGCCCGAGGGCGAATTTGCGCAGTGGTTAACGCGAGAAATCGGGGTCGCTGCGATCCCGATGTCCGCGTTTTACGATCAACCCCGCGAACAGGGGGTCATCCGATTCTGTTTCGCTAAAAAGGACGAGACGCTCAAACTCGCGCTGGACCGTCTCGCACGACTCTAGATGGCAGCTCTGAGTTCAGAGCTCTGATCTCAGAGCCCCGAACTCAGGTCGCATCGTTCAGTACAGCTCTTCGTAAAGCGGGAGCGTCAGGAACTCTTCGAACGCGTCCTGCGTGCTCATGTGCTCGAAGATCTGCGCGGCACGAGCGTAAGACGGGCTATTCCCAGCAACCGCATGCACCTTCGCGAGTTCTTCCGGCACAAGCGCGCGCACCATATCCGCCGTGACCTTCCGACCATCCTCAAGCACGCCTTTAGGTGAGCGGATCCACTGCCAAACCTGTGAGCGTGAGATCTCTGCGGTCGCTGCATCTTCCATCAGGTTATGAATCGGGACGGCGCCAGACCCATCAAGCCACGCGCCGAGGTAATGAATACCCACGTTCACGTTCATACGAAGGCCCACCTCCGTGATCGGCGCCTCGGGCTGGAAGTTGAGTAGGTCAGCGGCCGCCACCTGAATATCGTCGCGCTGACGATCAATCTGATTTTTGCGATCACCGAGCACGCTGACAAACGCTTCCATCGCGATCGGAACAAGCCCTGGGTGGGCCACCCAGCCACCGTCGTAGCCGTCGGTTGCATCACGGTTTTTGTCCGCACGAACACCGGCCATTGCGACATCGTTCTTCTCAGGATCATTCTTGATCGGAATCAGCGCACTCATCCCGCCAATCGCAGGCGCGTTGCGGTGGTGGCAGGTCTTCAGCAACAGCAAGGCATACGAGCGCATAAACGGCGCTGTCATGGTGACCTTGGCGCGATCAGCCAAGCAAAAGTCGCGGTCGACCTTGAACTTCTTGATACACGAGAAGATGTAATCCCAGCGGCCGGCATTCAGCCCTGCTGAGTGCTCGCGCAACTCATACAGAATCTCGTCCATTTCAAAGGCCGCAACGATCGTCTCGATCAGTACGGTGGCCTTAACGCTGCCCTGAGGAACACCGACCGCGTTCTGCGCGGCGACAAACACATCATTCCAGAGACGCGCCTCGATATGGCTCTCAAGCTTGGGCAGATAGAAGTAAGGCCCAAATCCACGAGCCAGCAGCTCTTTAGCGTTGTGGAACATGTACAGCGCAAAGTCGAACAAGCCGCCCGAGACCCGCTGACCATCCACGGTCACATGCTTTTCGTCGAGGTGCCAGCCCCGCGGACGTACGACGAGCGTCGCGACTTTTTCGTTCAGGTGATACGACTTGCCGTTTTGCTCAAGCGAGATCGTGCGCCGAATCGCATCGATCAGGTTGATTTGACCTTCGATCTGATTCGACCATTTTGGCGAATTCGCATCCTCGAAGTCGGTCATGTAGCTGTCCGCACCCGAGTTCAGCGCATTGATCACCATCTTGCGATCGGTGGGCCCTGTGATCTCGACGCGACGGCACTCGAGCGCAGCCGGGATCGGCGCAATCTTCCAGTCACCGGCCCGAATCGCTGCGGTTTCTGCCAGAAAGTTTGGATGCTCACCGGCGTCAAGGCGCTTCGCCCGCTCAACCCGGGCCGCGAGCAATTCACGCCGCCGCGGCTCGAACTGCCGATGGAGGCTGGCCACTAAAGCCAACGCTTCAGGGGTCAGAATCTTGAGAAATTCCGGCTTGATTTCACCGGTAATGACCATTCCAG
>CAIPGD010000275.1 GCA_903864485.1 uncultured bacterium
CATGCGGAGCTCGAGGCCCTATCCGAGGCGGCTTTGAGAGACTTTGCCATGACTTCGTCCGATGCCGCGCAGGCCGCTCTAGAGGCTCGGGCCGCCATGATGATCGGGATACAAAGCCCCCCGATTTTTCCAATGTCGAGCTCGTGATTCGTTAGCCCAAGCGGGGAATTTGGGTTTGCAAAACCTCCGGGTCTCTGCCACGACTTCTCGGTTCATGCGATCCTTCGGGTCAATGGAACCGACAATCGATTCTTTACTCGACGCGCCTTTTGAACACGCCGCCAGGATTCGCGGAGCCCTGGTGGCGGTGCTGCCTGGCGACCCTTCGGTTTTGCTCGAGACCGCGCTCGAGAGGCTCGGCGCCTGGCACCATGAAGTCGAAGCCGTTGGCGAAAAGATCGAGGCAATGACCCGCGAGATTGACGCCACGACCGAGCGATTTGTTCGGGCCTCCATCGCCGCCCTGCGCGAGGACGGTGCAGAGGGATCAGAGTACGGGGCGATGCTTTCGCAGGCGATGGAACTCGCATGGCTAGCGGGCGGTAGTGCCGGCGACATTCCTGCAGTCACGGGCGAACGCTTGCGCCAGGCGCTTCTCGAGTCGCAGCGCGCGCTCGATGCCGCGGGTGATGTGGTCAAACGTTTTCGTCATGGCGCCGATCACGCCCGCGTACTGGCGCGCTCAGCAGTGCTTGAACCCGCGGTCCGTGATGCGTCCAAGTTGCTATTGGCCACCCGCCGCGCCGGTCGCGTGCGCAAGGTGGTTGCTGAGGCGGTTCGACGTGGCTGGATGCGACCGATTGCAGAAGGCAGCCAGCGCGAATTACTCTTGACCGCTTTAGTCATGATGGAGACGGGAGAAGTGACCGATCGGGAACTCGCCGAGCGGTTTGCTCGTTTGGGGCTCTTGCGCGATCGTCAAGTTGCGCGGGGCGCCAATATCGCCGGCGCGGCCGGCTTATCTGCATCGGCCCAGGCCCAGCCCCAGACTCAGGCTTCTAACGGCTCAGAGTCCTCCGCAAGCGCAGGTGCAGGAGCGTCCGGGCCGTCAGCACCGATTCAGGCATTAGGTGCCATTTCATGATTACGGTTCGCTACGCACGTCAGGCCCCACCCAACAACCCGAAGGACCCGCGTTCCAAGGCCCGCTCCGGAACCCAGACGGGCACTGTGGACTCATCAAACGCTGCCGACGCAGGGCAGGCATTGACCTACGCGCAACCCGCTGGTCCGGTGATTCCAGCTGAACCAGCGGGGTCGGTACTCTCCGAAAGCACCTGGGCGGACGCTTCGTCAGGAGGCGATTCAGCAGCGCCCCCGACAGTCCGTCCGATGCTCGAGGCGGCGCAGTGGAAGGCACTGGATGCCTATGCGCCAGCCGCGGTCGACGCGCTTTTGGCCGTGCCCGCGCGCACCGGGGATACGGTGAAGCTTGAGCCTGCTCTTGCCTCCGGTCTGCTCGGCGAAAGTCACGAAGAATCCGAAACAGCGACGGCGGTCCCACCCCGGATTCGAGC
>CAIPGD010000276.1 GCA_903864485.1 uncultured bacterium
CAGCACCGGCAAGAATCTCCTCAATGGACTGGATGGGGATGACACCATCTGGGGCGGCCTCGGAGACGACACCCTGGTCGGTAGCGCCGGTGCCGATTTATTGTTTGGAGGGCTGGGGGCTGATCGTTTATACGCCGCTGCGTTGCCCACAGTGACGTTGGTTGATCCGGCCTCCAACACCTTAATCGGGGGGGAAGGTAACGACTGGATGCGCGGTGAATCGGGAGACGATTTCTTATACGGCGGATTCTCGCAGAGCATGGCTGTCGCGCTGGTCGCTGCGATCCCCAAGACTGGCGTATCGACCCAAGTCTCGCAGCAGCTGGGTGTCAGCCTCTCTCTGCTGCAGAGCTGGGTCGCTACTGCAGCGGCAGCCGCGAAGGCTGGAACGAACCCAGTCTTCGCGGACGAAGGCGGCAACGATTCGCTTTGGGGCGGTGCGGGCAATGACTATTTGGATGGGGGACCCGGCTACGATCTGCTGGATGGTGGACTTGGTAACGACACGGTTTATGGCGGCCTGAATGACGACACCCTGGTTGGCTCGGACGGTGATGACTGGCTGAATGGTGGCGATGGCCGTGACCAACTCTCGGGTGGTGTGGGCAATGACACGCTTTTGGGGGGCAGTGGCAATGACACGCTCGACGGTGATGCAGTGCCCGAATCGCCCAATGTCGTCGCGCAAGGTGATGACTTGCTGGTTGGTGGCGACGGTGAGGACAGGTTAATCGGCGGTGGTGGTAACGACACAATGATCGGCGGTGAGGGCAGCGATATTTTCTCGGCTGGCGACGGAGACGACGTTGTTTACGGTGGATATTCACAGGCCTTCGCTCAGCAGGTCCTGGACGCACTACCCGCTGCGGGCAGTTTGAACGCACTGGCGCAGATGTACGGGGTTGGCCTCAAGCTGCTGCAGTCGTGGTCTGCAAGTCAGGCTGCTGCGATTACGAATGGCGTGGCGCCCGTTTATTTTGACGAGGCCTCCAAGGACTGGATCTGGGGCGATGCGGGTAACGACGAACTCCACGGCGGGGCCGGTGCGGATGTCATTCAAGGCGGCATCGGTAACGATTTGATATTCGGCGATAGCGATGACGACTTCCTTGATGGCGCAGCGGGCGTCGATACGGTCAATGGGGGTACCGGGTCAGACACCCTCGAGGGGGGCGATGGCAACGATGTTCTGTCCGGGGACGACGGCAACGATAGTCTGAGCGGCGGCCTTGGTGCTGATGTGCTTGACGGTGGAAATGGAGACGACACGCTGGTCGGCGGGCCCGGTGCAGACACGATGACCGGTGGTCTGGGCAGCGACCGGTTCAAATTTACCCAGGTGGGTGATTCTTCGAGCGCGATGGATCAGATTCTGGATTTCAATCCTCTTTTCGACCGGATAGACTTGGGCGAGATCGATGCAAATGCGCAGACGGCTGGCAATGGGGTATTCAGCTTCATCGGTGAGCGCCCCTTCTCGGTCAGTTCAGCGGGGCAATTGCGTTACCAGGCGAGCGCCAACGGTGTCGTTCTGATGGCCGACGTCAACGGGGACGGAGCTGCCGATTTTCAGCTTGAGTTGATTGGCGTAACTTCTTTGGTGGCTGCGAATTTCATCCTTTAGTTTGCTTTCGTGAACCGATTCCCAACGATTGAACAGGCTATCGGGGGGACCCCACTCGTCCAACTGCAACGCCTACCCGGTGAAGGGAACACGCGCCGCAACAACCGCATCCTGGGTAAGCTCGAGGGCGATAACCCCGCGGGCTCGGTCAAAGACCGACCGGCCATGTCGATGATTGCCCGAGCCGAGGCTCGCGGTGAAATCAAACCAGGCGACACGCTGATCGAGGCGACCAGCGGAAACACTGGGATTGCTTTGGCGATGGCAGCCGCAATCCGCGGGTACCGAATGGTGTTGATCATGCCGGACAACCTCTCGATTGAGCGCCGTCAGGCGATGCGTGCTTATGGCGCTGAACTGATCTTGGTGACCCGTCAGCAGGGCATGGAGTACGCCCGTGATTTGGCCCTGGACATGCAGTCCCGAGGCGAGGGAAGGGTGCTGGATCAGTTCGCTAATGACGACAATTGGCGCGCTCACTACGAATCGACCGGCCCCGAAATCTGGCGCGATACGGGCGGGCTGGTAACGCACTTCGTTTCAGCGATGGGTACCACCGGGACCATCACTGGGGTCTCGCGCTACCTTAAGGAAATGAAACCCGAGGTCGTCGTCGTTGGTGCGCAACCGACCGATGGTTCGTCGATCCCGGGGATTCGGAAGTGGCCCCCTGCGTATGTTCCCGCCATCCGACGCCACGCGATCATTGATCAGATTGATGAGGTTTCGCAGGCTGATGCCGAATCGATGGCCCGGCAATTGGCCAAGACGGAAGGCATCTTTTGCGGCCCATCGGCCGCAGGGGCCTGCTGTATTGCACTGCGATTGGCCGAAACCGTGACCAACGCTACCATTGTTTTCATCGTCTGCGACCGCGGCGATCGGTATCTGTCGACCGGCCTTTTTCCGGACTGATCCGAGCGGGCCAGCTCAGCGCGGCTCAGTTCAATGCGGGTCAGTGCGGCTCAGTTCAGCGCGGGGTCAGTTCGGTTTTCTGGTCGGAGCTCGTTTGGGGCTCTTAGTGGCCTTGCTGCGGTTCTGTTGGCCTCTCGATTTGGTCGTTTTTTTTAGCGATTTAGGTGGGGGGTCGATACCCGCTCTTAGAGCAGACTCGCGGCCCTGACGCAGCGCGGTCGCGAACTCCA
>CAIPGD010000277.1 GCA_903864485.1 uncultured bacterium
ATTACAAGGGACTGTCGATTGATTGGTGAGGTGAACCGCAGCCTGACTGACCGACATTTTGAAAAATAGTGAGAAATATGACCTAACAAGCGGGGCGACTCAGACTGGATGCTAAGCCATCAAATAACCGTCGAACGATCAGGAGTTTGACCATGCGCTTACATGCCCGCCGAGTGGTTTTCAGAACAATACCCCCTCCTATTCTCATCCTCCCGGTCTTAACCGCCCTGCTATTCGGGCCACTCGCTTTTGCCCAACCCCAACCCAATACGCCGCGATTCGCCCCTGCGCCGCCCGCGCCAGAGCCGTCTCAGCGCGCACCATCCCGGTTAGAACGCATCGGCGCGGAGATTTTTAACGACCGCACGCTCTCTGAGCCCAAGGGAACCGCCTGCGTCAGTTGTCATTTACCGGGGACTGGATTTGCCAATAACAATGGATCTCCGATAGGGGTTGCCTTGGGCAGTAAGCAAGGTTCAATTGGCACCCGAAATGCGATGAGCAATTTTTACAGCCATTTCGCGCCAACATTCTCATTTCGGGTCGCAGGCGAGGATGTTGATCCAATTGGGGGCCTGTTCTGGGACGGACGCGCCGATACGCTTGCGCAACAGGCGTTGGGTCCATTCCTGAATGCCAAAGAGATGAATAACGCCAACGCTGCCAGCGTGATGGCGAAGATTTCCAAAGCAAGTTATGCGAAGGATCTGGTCGCTGAATTTGGCCCGAACGTTTTCGCTTCGCCTGAACTCGCGTTTCAAAAAATTGGAACCGCAATTGCAGCGTTCGAATCCCGCGAAGACCCGCTACGTTTTTCGTCCAAATACGATCATTTTGTCCGTGGGAAAGTCCAACTGAGCCCAAATGAGGAACGTGGCATGAAGACGTTTATGGATCCCGAGCGAGGCAATTGCGCGGTCTGCCACACGATGAATCCAAAATCAAAGGATTCGCGTGATTCCTTATTCACCGACTTTGCGTTTTACGCCGAGGGCATCCCGAGAAACCCGAGGATCCCCGCAAACGCCAATCCCTCTAAATTCGACTTGGGACTTTGTGGACCCGATCGAAGCCGCCCGGCATTACCAGCCAATGTGCCCGGCGACATCTCGATTGAAAAGTACTGCGGCACGTTCAAGATGCCAAGTCTGCGCAATGTGGCGGAGCGTGAAGCGTTTATGCACAATGGCGTCTTCACAAAATTACGCGATGTCGTCAGTTTCTACGCCACCCGGAACAGCGACCCGAAACGTTGGTACGGACCAGCAGGCGTTCCCAATGATTTGCCGGCCGCCTACGTCCCCAACATCATCCGGGACCGCGTACCGTTTAATCGTCCTGCCGACGCAGGTCCGGCGCTGAGCGAGCGCGAAATTGATGATCTCGTTGCATTCCTTAGAACCTTGAGCGACGGCTTCCAGGGTCCCAAGCAGCGATAGTGGATGAACACGGATGGTTTCAGTCGCGCTAGTTAGGACAATTTTTCTTTTCGCGGGGATAAGCGACGACGCACTTCAACAAATTGCGTCGGCGTCAATCCTGAAACGTTACGAAAGGGGGCAAATCGTCCTCCAGACGGAAAGCCCAGGCACCCTCCCAGCGAAATACTTGTATGTCCTCCTGTCCGGGAGGGTCCGGGTGTTTCTTCAGCACCCGGATGGCAAGGAAGTGGCGCTAGCCGAACTAGGCCGTCAGGACTTTTTTGGTGAAATGGGACTGCTTGACGACCTTCCACCGTCTGCCTCCATCGAAACCCTTGAAAGTATGGAGGCGTTGCTCGTTCCGGAAACCGTCTTCAAGCAATACCTGGTTGGGAACGCTCAGGTCACAATCTCACTCATCCGCGCGCTGGTGCATCGCCTTCGCGAGGCCGATCGTAAAATCGAGAGCCTGGCATTGCTGGATGTGTACGGGCGGGTTGCGAGGCTGTTGTTGGACCTGAGCGAAGAAGTCGAGGGTAAAAGGGTCCTGCAAAAGGCGCCCACCAAGACCGATATCGCTCGTCAGGTTGGTGCCTCTCGTGAGATGGTTACTCGAGTGATGCGTCATCTTGAGGAGTCAAGAACCATTCTTGTCGAGAAACGAAAGGTCACGCTGCTTAAATCATTCAGAAACGGCTAATGACTCTGGGCCCTCGCTGGCTATGGTCAGGTCGCAGTTTCCGCTGGTAGATACCCCTCTACGGAAAAGTATCGTTCTCCCGTATCGTAGTTAAACCCTAGTACGGTCGAACCCACGGGCAGCTCTGGCAATTTCTGATAGATCGCCGCGAGTGTTGCCCCCGACGAAATCCCAACGAGCATGCCCTCTTCGCGCGCCGCGCGACGACCAAATTCCCGAGCGGCGTCCGCATCGACCTTGATCACGCCATCGAGCACCGACATGTGAAGGTTCTTCGGGATAAAACCTGCGCCGATCCCCTGAATCGGATGGGGAGACGGTGCCCCTCCGGAGATCACGGGTGATGCGCTGGGCTCAACCGCATAGACCCTCAGTTGCGGCCAGTGCTGTTTTAGTACCTGAGCGCAACCGGTCAAGTGCCCACCCGTGCCAACGCCGGTAATGATCGCATCGAGCCCGGTGGGGAAATCGGCGAGGATCTCTTGCGCTGTGGTTTTCACATGAACAGCAATATTGGCCGGATTTTCGAACTGTTGTGGAATCCAGGCGTCAGGGATCGAAGCGGCCAATTCTTCGGCACGCGCAATAGCGCCCTTCATGCCCCGTTCGCGAGGCGTGAGCTCAAACCGAGCACCGTAGGCCAGCATTAAACGCCTGCGCTCGATCGACATGCTGTCGGGCATCACCAGGATCAGCGAGTACCCTTTGACAGCGGCCACCATGGCGAGGCCCACGCCGGTGTTGCCGGAGGTCGGCTCAATGATGGTGCCGCCTGGCTTAAGGGCTCCGCTTTGTTCCGCGTCCTCGACCATCGATAGCGCAATGCGATCCTTGATCGACCCGCCCGGGTTGCTGCGCTCAGACTTGATCCAGACCTGATGGTTGGAACCAAACAAGCGATTGATACGAATATGAGGCGTGCCGCCAATGGTGTCGAGAATCGTATTTGCCTTCATCAACGAACTCCGAGTGTCAGGGGTGTGGGCCCCATGGCGATGCAAGCATCAGTTTGTTAGTCTGCGAGAGCAGTAGGGGCCTTAGTTTTCGGGCAAAGTCCATAAATGCCTCGTCGGCAAAAACACCCGCCCAAAAAGCACGACGATCCGCATCATCCTCGAATTTCCAAAGATGGATCACTTGATTGATCGCACCGACATCGCCGGTGAAATACCCCACCAGCCGCTCTGGATGGCGTTGAATAGCTGGCCAGCCTTCCGTGTTGTACAGTGAAACGACCTCGGCCATTTTGCCGACGACGACGTCATAGGTTCTGAGTTCGTAGATTGCCATTCGTTCGGTCTCCTTGATGTCACTAGTTTATGCCATGGGATCCCTCTCAAGCACATGAATCTGATCGAACAAGCCATCGCCTATTCGACTGCTCACGAGATCAACTGGCCTCGCGATCCGCTCGAAAACCCCGCCGCTTGGGGCGTCCATCAGGCTGACCCGCCCCCCTGGAACCAACTCTTGGGACCGGTTCATGCCCGGGCGGGTGTTTCGGGAATGATCCTGCG
>CAIPGD010000278.1 GCA_903864485.1 uncultured bacterium
GGCCGAGAAGCTTCTGGGCGACCAGTTCAATCAACCTGGCCACACCATCGTCGATCACCACACCTACGCGTTTTTGGGCGACGGTTGCCTGATGGAGGGCATCAGTCACGAAGCCTGTTCGCTGGCCGGTGTGTTGCAGTTAAACAAGCTCATCGCGCTCTATGACGACAACGGCATCAGCATTGACGGCCCTGTCAGTGGCTGGTTTGGTGATGACACGGCTGGACGATTCCGTGCTTATGGATGGAATGTCATTGGACCCATCGACGGGCATGATGTGGATGCGGTGAGCGCCGCTATTTCATTCGCCCGAACCGAACAACATCGCCCCAATATTATTCTCTGCCGGACAACGATCGGCGCCGGGTCGCCGGGCCGTGCGGGTACTGCGAAGGCACACGGCGAACCCCTGGGGGTCGACGAAATCAAGGCCGCCCGAGAAGCGATTGGCTGGCATCACCCGCCCTTCGAGATCCCCGCCGACATCGCGGCCCGGTGGAATGCCCACACCTCGGGCCAGCGCTTTGAAACCGAGTGGAATGAGGCGTTCGCAGCCTATCGGGTTGCCTACCCTGAACTCGCCGCCGAATTTGAACGACGGATGGCGGGCGATCCTCTCGCGGGCACCGAAGCAGCCCTCAAGGCCATGATCGACCAGTTTGCAGCAGCCGGCGAGACCCTTGCCAGCCGCAAATCGTCCCAAAAGGCGCTCGCTGAAATCGCGCCCCTCCTCCCTGAATTGCTCGGTGGCAGCGCCGACTTGACCGGCTCAAACCTGACCGACTTTCCCGGCTGCGGGGCGGTTCGCGGCGGCCAGCCGGGGGGCCGTTATGTGAACTACGGCGTACGTGAATTCGGGATGGCAGCGGCGCTCAATGGAATCGCACTCCATGGAGGATTTATTCCTTACGGTGGGACCTTTCTGACCTTTAGTGATTACAGCCGCAATGCCATCCGGATGGCCGCGCTGATGAAAATCCGGGTCATCCACGTCTTCACCCACGACTCAATCGGCGTCGGCGAAGATGGTCCGACCCATCAACCCGTTGAACATGCTGCAAGCCTGCGGGTGATTCCAGGGCTCGATGTCTGGCGGCCTTGCGATGGCACCGAGACGGCAAGCGCGTGGGCCCATGCGGTTTCCGAACGCCATCATCCGAGCGCACTGCTGCTGACCCGACAGAACCTGATTCCCCAACCGCGCACGCCCGAACAGATCGCCGCCATTCAGCGTGGCGGCTATGTCCTGCAAGATCGCGCGGGCGCGCGCGCGGTCATTCTGGCAACGGGCTCCGAAGTCGGCCTTGCAACTCAAGCTGCCGCTTTGCTTGAGGCACAAGGCTGCCCGGTGCGGGTGGTCTCGATCCCCTCGAGTTCGATTTTCGATCGTCAAGACCGCGCCTACCGCGAAGAAGTGCTCGGCCACGGTCTGCCCCGGATCGGCATCGAAGCAGGAGTGACCCGCTGGTGGGGCCAGTATGGCTGCGTCGATGCACTGGGGATTGACACTTTTGGCGAATCTGCGCCTGCACCCGAGGTCTTCAAACACTTCGGCTTGACCGCCGAAAACCTCGCCACCCGAGTCGCGGCGGCTGCTGGCCATGACCATTGAACTGATCAGCTTTGATCTCGATGGCACGTTGATTGACACCGCCTCGGAGATTGCCGAGGCGGCCAACCGCGCACTCGAGTCACACGGGTTGGAACGGCGGCCGGAAGACCGGATCACGGCATACATTGGTCATGGGGGCCGCGCGCTCATCAACGCCCTGCGCAATGAGGTGATTGCGCAGGATCCAGCGGTGGAACACCGCATGAGCTTCGAACAGCTCTTTGCCAGCTTTGATGAACACTATGGCGAGACGACCGGCACAAGCTCGAAGCCCTACCCGGGCACACACGAGGCGCTCGAACGACTCAGAGCGTGCGGCTTGCGCCTCGTTTGTGTCACCAACAAAGACCATCGTCACGCAATCCATGCACTGGAATTTCACGGGCTCGCAGCGCCCTTCGAACTCGTCATCGGCGGCGACACTCTCCCGGAAAAAAAACCGCACCCGAGCGTTCTGCAACATGTTGCGACGACGCTAGGGATACCGATCGAGCGTATCGCCCACATCGGGGATTCAGCGACGGATGTGCTGGCCGCCAAGAATTCTGGAGTGGCCGCCTGGGCAGTCCCGTATGGCTACAACAGCGGCATTCCGATCACGGCGGCCGACCCAGACCGCGTGTTCCATTCGCTTCCCGAGATGTCCGAGTACGTCATCGAAATGAAGGCAATCAGCCAGGCCGAGGGTCGGAACATTCGGGTTCACTGATGGCGTCACCGATGGAGTCATCGATGGCGTCACCGATGGCGTCACCGTTAATGCCACTGACGTCGGCCCCGGTGCTGCGGGCGATTCTCTGGGATGTGGATGGCACGCTCGCCGAAACGGAGCGTGACGGCCACTTACCTGCCTTCAACCTGGCCTTTGAAGGCGCCGGTTTGCCATGGCGCTGGAACGCTGCGCGCTATGGCGAACTGCTCGACATCACCGGTGGTCGTGAGCGCATCCTGCATGATCTGCTGACTCAGCCGATGGCGCCTTCCGCAAGCGCAGATCGCGAAGCGCTCGCACTGCGCTTGCATCAACAAAAAAACAGCCTCTACGCGCACCGGATGCATTCACATCCGATTCCGCTGCGTCCCGGCGTCCTTGAACTACTCACCGAATCGCGAGACCGGCAAATAATCCAGGGAATCGCAACGACAACGAGCCGTAGCAACGTCGAATCCCTGTTAGTCGCGCACCTTGGCAAGCAATGGTCTCAGTGGTTCGAAATCATTCTATGCGGCGAAGATGTATCCGCGAAGAAGCCGGACCCCGAAGTCTACGAGCAGGCTGCAGCACACCTTTCAAGGCTGGGTGTTACCAAGGATCAGATTCTCGCCATTGAGGATTCGCCCAATGGCGTCAGGGCCGCGAGCAGCGCGAAGCTTCCTGTCATTCTCACTCGCAGTACGTATTTCATGGACGCCAGCGGCGCGGGGACCTGCGCACACGGCGGAAGCTTCCAGGAACGCTCCAGCTGGACGAGTCGACGAACGACAGAACAGACGACTGTACAAACGACCGGATTCAAGCCTAGCACCCAACGCGATCACATTGGCCTGGACGATCTCATTGAATGGCATGCTGCCCAATTCTGATGGAATGGCATCCTGCCCAATGGGCGTGACCAAGCCAAACCCAACCAAGCCAAACACATGATTCTAAAATCAGAAACATTATTGCGCCTTAGAGCGATCAGCGCCGCATTACTGCTCCCAATCGGATTATTCGGTGCAACGCAGTTGACCGGA
>CAIPGD010000279.1 GCA_903864485.1 uncultured bacterium
GAAATCATCGCACTTCGAGAGGCTGGGCACGACATCCGCTATACGTGCGATGTGACGTCCTTTAACGAATCCGCACTGCGCTGGCGCATGCCATTTGGCCAGATACTGCTACATGGCGGCGGCAATTTCGGGACCGTCTGGCCAATCTATCAAGCCTTCCGCGAGGCCGTTATCCAGCGGTTTCCTGATTACCGAATTGTCCAGTTGCCGCAAACCATCCACTTCGAATCCGAACTGGCACTCGGACGCACGCAACGCAGACTGAGCGCACATCCCGACTTCTGGCTCATGGTTCGCGATCACCGCAGCGAAGTAATCGCTCGCGATCAGTTACGTGTAACGACTCTGCTTTGTCCTGATTCCGCATTGATGCTGAAGGGCCGGCTAGAACGTCATCGGCCCACCGTTGACGTTCTGGTCCTTGCCCGAACCGACAAAGAAGCGGGACAAGCGCACCTCAAAGACTTCGCACTGGAGCGGCATCAAGTCTCCTGCACGGACTGGCTAGATGAACCCCAAACACCTCTAAAGCAACTCACGCAGCTGGCAAAAAAAACCGCGCGATCTCGCTGGGGGCGTGTCCGAAAAGTCCAACAAGCCGGCCACCGGGCATTTCAAGCACTCGCGTGGGAACGCGTCCAACGCGGAGCACGCCTCCTGTCCCAGGGCCGCGTGGTTGTGACCGATCGGCTTCATGCCCACATTCTCTGCATGGTCCTCCAGATCCCACACATCGTGCTCGACAACAGTTACGGAAAACTCTCAGAGTTCATTCGATGCTGGTATCGCGAAGACCCTCTACTGTCACTGGTGACGAGCCGCCAGGAAGCCGAAGAAGTCGCCCTCCAACGCCTCGCCAATTGCGCCACCGAGTCCTGAGACCCGATGAATTCCAGCGCCACCCCTACGGTTGCGGCACCCCAATCAGATGGCCCTTCGCTGCCCTACGATGCAGTGATCCGAACGGACCATGCAAACGCTTTGCTGGAGCGATGCATCGCTGCCTTGCGTCAACAAAGTAAATCCCCGCGTCGAATTTTCATTGTCGACTCCTCTCTCGATTCGCTCTGCCGCGAACGTCTCCTTGAGTTGAGCGACTTTGTAATCCAGTACCCGGCAATTCCTTTCAATTTCGCCCATGCGCTCAATCTCGGTATCGAAGCTGCTGAGGGCATCCAGGTTCTCCTCCTGAGCTCACATGTGATCCTGAGTGACCGAACACTGATCGAAGAGGGGCAAAACCTCGGCAAGCGACATGATGCGGGGGTCGTTTATTGGAAACCGACGGCCTTCCGCTCACAGCGGCTTCAGATCACCGATGCGCAGACATTTGATGGCTACAACGGCCTCTCCGCAGTCTGTGCACTCGTACCGCGGGCGGAGGTCCTCGCCAGACCCTTCCGAACCGAAGTTTTCTCAGCAGAAGATCAGGAATGGGCGGGTTGGTATCTGCGAGCCAAGGCTGGACGGGCATTGCAGATCGAACATCCACATCTTGAGTATCTCAATCCAAAAAAGAATATTCAAAAATCAATCAATGAAGAGATTTCCATCGCCTTTTTCACGAATCGAAATCTTCTCCGCCCGCGGCATATTGCGTTGCGCCTCTTTCGCGCGGGTCTAGCCGGTTTGCGACGCCACCCCGACCGAGCGCGCCTGCACTGGGAAGTTGCGAAGGGACTCTGCATCGCGAATTTCAAACAACCGTCGCGAGACTCGAGATACTACTAATTTTTTATATCAAACTCTTTTAGATAAGGCTCTGCATGGCGGATTTCGATGTCTTGCTACCGGTCAAAAATGGCATCGCCTATCTGAACGAGTCCATACAGAGCATCATCCATCAGACTCATGTCGATTGGCGCCTCCTGATACTCGACCATGGGAGTCAAGACGGTAGCCTCGAATTAGCCCAGCGCGTTTCAGCACTCGACCGACGGATCGTGGTCTTTTCCCTACCGCAGGCTAAGGGCTTATCCGAATTACTGAATTTCGGACTCAAGCACTGTGACTGCAACTATGTCTTGAGGCAAGACGCTGACGACATCTCGACCCTCAACCGCATGGCCGTCCTCTCAGAAGTATTTCTGGCAGATCCAGCGCTGGTCTTGGCAGGCTCAAAAGGCCAGATCATCAACAACGAAGGTAAGCGTCTGGGCGAGATCGATGTGCCACTCGCTTCTGCAGACCTCTCAGCGAGTGCCATCTTTAAGACCCCAGTTGCACATCCTACGGTCGCCATGCGCCTCAGGGATCTCAACGCGCGTGGGGCCTGTTACGGCCAAGATTTCATCAACTCGGTAAGTCCAAGCGAACGACTGTACGTTCCTGGTCTTGCCGAGGACTACTTTTTATTCGGACAACTGGCCCTGACATCCAAGTGTATCAATGTGAACCAGAATCTCATCAAATACCGATGGCACGATTCGAATGTATCCGTGCTGCATCAATCAGAGCAGCTTCAATTAGCCCTCAGGATTTCTCGTTACTTGGCAAAGTCCCTTGCACTCGTACATGGCACCAAACACTTTGACCCCGCATCTCTTTGTAACCATGCTGACCAATTAGCTGAATTATCCGAAGTGAATGGCCAGGTTAATTTCACACAGGAATACCAAGCGGCTGCAACCCTTATCTCAAAAATCCTTCCACCTCAATCAAGCGCCAACCGGGAACTCGCATTTCGCCGAGCCATCTCAATTCGGTCGATCCCAATGATGGCATCAAGGTCACTAAGGTTTTCAACTCGCTTTGGCTACCGAAAATCAGAATTTAAAACCGTCAAATCCTGGATGCTGCGCGGAATCCGACGTACTAAATTTTTTGAAAATAGCCCATCTGATCGAGCCCATTAACCGCCCATTAATCGCCCATTAATCGCCCATTACCGGAGCGCCAATCCATGCTAGATCAAGTCAGAAACAGGCTAAAAGACCTTCGTGACCGTCGACTGATCCACCGCATCCAGAAGCGCAAACTAACCTATTTGTCCGTGCGCAAGATGGCATTGATTTCGAAGACTTGCCGGGCAATTGAATCGCGAAAACTCGATGGAACGTTTATAGAAGCTGGTTGTGCGCTCGGGGGCTCCGCCATCCTCATTTCCTCGATCAAACGACGAGACCGGCCATTCCTGGGCTATGACACATTTTCAATGATCCCTCCACCCAGCGCTGACGATACGCCGGATGTCCATCGCCGATACCAAGTGATCGCGAGCGGTGCGTCTGAGGGAATCGACGGCGACGAGTACTATGGCTACCAAGACCACCTTTATGAGCGGGTTCAGCAGAATTTCGCCGATTTCGGGTTGAATTGCTCAGAACGGAACATCACCCTGATTCGGGGTCTCGTACAGGAGCAAATGACCATCAAGCAGCCTGTGGCTTTTGCCCATATCGACGTTGATTGGTACGACCCCGTAAAAACCTGCCTTGAAAAAATCTTCCCAAATTTGATTGTCGGTGGCAGTGTCATTCTCGATGACTACCATGATTGGGGAGGATGCAGAAAAGCAGCGGACGCCTTCCTGAAAACGGTCATCGGTTCCTATTCCCTGGATGATACGGAGGGATCCCTGCAGATTACCAAGCGGTGAGTGCCTTCAAGCGGACGGCGCCCGAAAGCCTACTACTCGTTACCCTCGCCGGCATCACCATTGGCGCGATCACTGTAGGCCTGGGGAACTGGTCGGGCAGCGGCTTGGGTCGTCTTCTGCTCCTACCAGTGTCAATCGCCGGCCTACTCCTATTGGCGATCAATAAGGAACTTTGTTTACTTTTACTAATCCTCACGCGAGCACCCATCGACCCGCTGCTCGAAACGATCAAGCTGGGTCCAGTTGGAGGCGGTGCCATTCTGAATGCGCTTGTCATTCTGATAGCGGCTGCATGCCTGACCGAGCAAGCCAAAGAGAACCGCTGGTCCTCTTTCGCAATATGGTCCCCCATCTTATTCGTCATGATGATCAGCGCCGCGCGAGCAGCTGAACCACTTTATGGGGTCCGCAGTTTCCTATCCTTCTTGACTAATTTCGCGGTATTTTTGGCGCCCTCGTTTTTACCGAGATGCCGCTATGACCTGAATTATTCAATCAAAGCCATCGTGCTTTCTTCAATAATTCCTGTCGCCTATGCTTTTTTTGATCTGTACCATGGGGGGTACGCAAATCCAGAAGCGGAAAGGATTAGCAGCACCTTCCCTCATCCTAATATTTTTGCGTTTTATCTCGTGCTCGTCATATCGCTTACTTTTTTTACCCTAAAAACAAATTCCAAACCACTACCAGGCGGTTCTAGAGTTTTCCTATGGGGATACTTGTTTGTGATGTTGGTCGAACTGGCCCTCACCAAAACGCGAAGCGCGTGGGCCGTTCTTTTTCTCACATTGATCGTATACGGGTGCCTATTCGAAAAAAAATACCTGCTGTACAGCATAGTCCTCACCGTGGTGGCCATGCTAATCGCCCCCATCCAAGATCGCCTGTTAAATCTGACAGATGCCAAGGTCTTTTGGAATTATGGATTTGCCGCAAATTCATATGAATGGCGTCAGATTTTATGGGAATCGGCGTGGAATTGGATGTCACTGTCGAACATCGTTTTTGGCAACGGCCTGGGTTCGTTCCTGAAGTTCTCGCCAACTTTTTTCCCGCTATCCGGCGGCATTGAATTTGGAGCCCACAACGTTTACCTTCAGCTTCTATTTGAAGAGGGTGTGATTGGGGTTGCGTCTTTCATATGGCTATTTGGTGGACTTTTACTCGCCATCTACCGCGACAGGGTCACGGAAAAACTAGCGATTTTTATTGTTCTGGCACTCCTCGCCCAATACCTGGTCGCCGGTTACTCCGACAATATGCTGGATTATCTGTCCTTCAACTGGAATTTGTGGTTCTTGTGCGGTACCGCCTATTCAATCGCCTCCGTTAACCATAGTCTTGACGGCACAAAGTCGAATTCAAAAACAGATACACGCTTTCGGATCAAACTCCATCGAGGTTGACCAATATGAATCGTCACGACGAGCCTCGAAAAATGTTGTGCCTCGATCGCGTCAAACCTTGGGCCGTCGCTGGTTTAACGTTGACAGGGCTCTGGTTCGCCCCATTCGTGAGCAGCGCTGTCCTTTCGAACCAACCCGCGACGGCTCCGGCCATTCTTAGCGATACCGTCTTTGCGCCCACAAGTTTTTGGTATCGCCCTATTCCCAACGATGCGCCGCTACACGATATGTCTAGTGCGTTTGTGGCTGAATTCATTCGCCAAAAAAAGACCTTCTATGGGACCGTTTCCATCAATTTGACGGCATATGCCAGTCCAGTCTATGTCGTACCTCGGGATCAACCGACCGTTCGTGTTGCTCAGTGGGCCTGTTTTCCGCAGTTTGGCCTAGACCGCTCGCTGGCTGAACAGTGGTCAGCGGTTCCATTACCTCCCTACGCGATTCCCGCCGCCGGAAGCGATAGTGAATTGACGGTCTACCAGCCCTCAACGGATTCCATCTGGGAGTTCTGGCGCATGCGAAAGGCCGGGGGGCAGTGGGAGGCCTGCTGGGGTGGGCAATTTAAAAAGGCGTCCCTGAGTGACGGTCGGTGGCCGGGGATCTATGGGACAACAGCGACCGGATTGCCCTTCTTGGGCGGACAAGTCACCGCTGAGGAATTGCGTAGAGGTGAAATCCGCCATGTCATCGGCATTACCCTCGTGGAAACAGAGTCGTATTCGCACTTTTCCTGGCCGGCGAAGCGCTCTGACGGTTACAACCCCAAAAAGGTTGCAAACCGAATTCCGGAGGGGCTCCGATTTAGACTTGACCCGACGATTAATGTCGACAAACTGCCGATGCATCCCGTTGGCAAGACAATCGCGAAGGCCGCTCAGAAGTATGGGTTCGTCGTTTGGGACAAGGGTGGCGCGATTACGCTCCGCTCGCAAAACCCACGCTCTTACACCGCGGCCGGGCTACCAGATCCGTATCCCGCCCTATTTGGAAAGACCCAGTCTTACGACATCCTGAACGGATTCCCCTGGGACAAGCTCCAATTTCTCCCGCACGACTACGGCCTCAATACCCGCCCGTAAACGTCGAGTGTCTTTTTGGCGATCGAATCCCAATCGAACATCTCGCCCACACGATTGATTTGTGCAATTTCAGCCTCAGCGGTTTGGGGATGAGCCGCGAAGTAAGTCATCTTTTGAGCTGCGGAACTTGGATCGCCCATCCGAAACAGGCGGGCCTCAGGCAAATTGAGGCTTCGGTGGGCGGGAATGTCACTCGCAAGAACCGATAAGCCATAGCTCATCGCCTCAAGAAGTACGATCGGCAGCCCTTCGTGGTGCGACGACAACACGAACATCCCAGCATGGCTATAAAGCTCTGCCAGCGGTTCTCCATGAAGCCGCCCCGTCATGACCACACCCGCGATCGTGCTGCCCCGCGTCACAAGGTGGCGACTGTATTGATTGGAATGATCAGCGCCACCGACGATCACGAGTTTCCAATCTGCGGGAAGAGAAGCCAATTGGAAAGCGTCCATTAGGTCGTCCAATCCTTTCTCCGGAACCAGACGTGCAACTGTCAGGATAAATTTGCCACTCTGCAGACCAGACCCCGCGAACGCAGTCTTTGCCGTACGGCGCTGTTGCAGGACAACGCCGTTTGGAATGACGTCAACCTCACAGTCATGCCTCGCCGTCAGGCGATCCGCGATCGCGGGAGAAATTGCAATCACGGCATGAGCAAAACGACTACCAAACCGTTCGCCAACGCGTAAGACCGATCTGGCTAGGCGGCCCCAACGGCCTCGCTCATAATCAGGACCGTGATTGGTACAGACCACTCGCATACCTAGCAGGCGCGCGAGAGGTACAAATAACGAGGGGCCGATTGCATGGATATGCAAAATGTCCGGCCTGAAACGCCAGGCATGAAAGACCCCAATAAAAGTATGAAAAATCGCCTCCAAATTCTGTTGCTGTGGGCAACGAGATGGGAATAGCTTGACCGGTCCACAGCTCAAGTCGGCATTTACATAAGGCCGACGACAAACAACCGTCACCTCATGACCTTGCGCGGCAATCTTGGTAAATAAATGCTGGCAGTGGGTCTCGACCCCGCCTTGAACATTGGGGATACCACGAAGTCCAAGCACGACAACGCGCATCAAGGCGCTCCAATTCTCGTCACCGTTTCTCGTCTAAGCCCGGGAGCGTCCATATTCTCGCCAAGACGTTCAGTCACGGCGCCCAAGAGCCGAAGTGGAAATCGATCCACAATACTAGCCGCGATCTTTTCCCATGTCTGACTCGCCGCGAAGTTGACCCGTTCCGACCGTTTGAGCGCAGAATCCTCGGATAATACGAGCCGGAGAAGTTGGCCATACTCCGCAAACGTCTTCGCAATCGCGATTGCCCCACCAAAATACGAAACCTCGGGTATATCGACGGATACAACAGGCCTCCCGGTTGCCAAATACTCAAGGAGCTTTTTCGGATTCCTATACTTGTTGAACTCCAAATTTGTCTTGTAATAAAGACAGCAAACAGCAAAACATGAGAGATAAGCCGGCAAATCTTGGTACGCCTTTTGCCCCAAGAAAAAGACGTTCGGTAATGCCTGAAGAACCGAAATATCCTCATAGGACGTACCAATAAATACAAACGACACCGAAGGGTTTTCATTGGCGAGATACGCGATTAGATCAGCGTCCATTCCATTAATCTCACCCATATACCCAGCGATTCGGCCCTGCGAGGCGCTAACGATTGAGACCATGTCACCGGGCACCGGCAAGGAGTCCGTGTGAACACGCGAGAAGTGCTCAAAATCCACACCATGCCCCACATAAAACGTATTTTCGTTTCTGCCCTGGTAATGCACCAATAAAGCATGATTAACAAAAAACGCGATGTCTGCACCTCGATGGAGATCTTCTTCAAGGGTTGCCAGATAAGCAGAATCAACACCCGGGAAGACGGTGATGTTATCGACACAATAATAGACGAGATAACAACCAAGCTCTCGTCTCAGGCGTAACGCAACCGCATTTGCAACAACGACTGTGACCCAAAGGATCGGAGTCTGAAGACCCAGACCGCTCATCGCCCGTTTGATTTGCCATGAGAGAAGTCGTTCATTGATCCAAGAAATCAGGCGCCCGCATCCTGAAATCATCGGAATTGCAAATGGCGTCATCACCCAAAGATTACGCTCAGCCAATTGAGTAGATTTTGCAAGACTCTTGAGTTTTCCCAACACCCTTTTCCAAGCAAACCGGCCATCTCGGAAGCTTGGAAATCGAATACCGGGCGAATTGACAAATAGAACGCGATTGTCCTTCGCGAACTCCCGCATGAGATGGAGATTAGAGTGCGGATTATGAAACCACCAGTCCTCACCCGCAAAGCAAATAATGTCGCGACCTCGTAGTCTCACGATTTTATCCTTTCGACGCCGAGAGCCAGTTCTAAATACAGTTCTTCGAATTGCGCTGCGGTCGATCGAATGTCGAATCGCTCGCGGCAAGTAGCCTGTCCGTTCCGCCCAACCCGCGCACGAGACTCCGCACTATTGGCCAACTCCGTCAACGCCGTGACCCATTGATGATCCTCATAGGGGTCACAGAGATACCCATTCCACCCGGACTTGATCATTTCGTCGTTACATCCGACCTGGCTGGAAATAACGACTGGCAATTGCATCATCAGTGCTTCGAGTACCGCGATGGAATGCAACTCCAAAAAAGACGGCAGTAGAAATATTTCTGATGCTGCCATCAAAGATTCGATATCCGCGCGGTAGCCAACCAGACGGACAAGCGATTCGAGTCCCTCGGCTCTGCATTGATGGCGATAGGCCTCGAGGTGGCTACCACTCCCGGCGACGACGAATACCAAAGAAGGTACAGCCCTCTTAACTGCGGCCGCAATTCGCAGAATAAGCTGGATGTTCTTTGCCGGCTCGATCCGAGCGCAGGTTAGTATAACGATCGCGTTCGCGGGAATCCCCAACTCTTGGCGAATTGTGCCCGTCCCTTTCGTGATTCGATCGGCGAGGGGGACGCCATTGCGCAAAATGACCACGCGTTCCGGCTTAGCAATACCCTGACGAATGACATCGTCGGCCGACCTACGAGTCAGGACGACGACGCGATCTGCCTGATTTCGAAAGAAGCGCGCATAGCGGTATTGAGCAATCGAGCCGAAACCGCGAATCAGTTCAGCGCGCGGTGTGTATCGCTGATCATGGACATGCTCAATGACCGGGGTCTGAGTAATTCTGGCCGCCAGCAAACCCCACACATGGGCGCTAAAATTGTGGGTGTGAACAATGTCAATTTGATGTTGGCGAATATAGCGCACCAAACGACGAACAATGCCAAACGTCGTTAGACTCTTGATTCGGTGTTCATCCTGGGCGTACTGGGTGAGCGCGCTCCCCGATGAGCGGAATTGCTCCCGAAGCTGGCCGGAACCTGAATACCCGACATGACATTGAACTTTCGCTGAATCCAGCGATCGAACGAGATTAAGGAGGTTGGTCTCTGCGCCACCTAGCCCTAGCGTCTTGATGACGTGCAGGACCTTGACTTGGATATTAAGATCTCTACCACTCACATGCGCCGCCTATTCAATGAATCGACAGACAGCAAACGCAAGTAGCGTTCCCCGGTGAACTACCGATTAGTTGGGCACATAGACGCTGCGGAATCGCGGTTGTTTCATCAATTGCGCACCCAAATGTTTGGCACCTTCGGGAGTCAAATGCGCACCGTCATAGGACAGTAGATAACCGTTTGGATCGAAAAGGCGGCAGGTCAGTTCGCTCGCGCAAAGTAATGCGCTGACGTCAATAAACTCTTCAGGGGAAAAGGTCGACCGCATTTGATGATTCACTGCGACGACATCGCTCCGAATAAAATTGGCCATATCGAACCGAGCCTTAACCGGAAGATTGAGCAAAGTCCTCGCGGTCACCTGTCCCAGGTTCTTGGAACCGAAGATGAGAACCGGCTTATTAAATTCCGCTCGGAGATTTCGAGTGCTCTCGGGCAACATCGCTGCGACCCAGGGACTCCAGGCCGACGACAGCCAAATTTCATCGGCTTCATTCAGTTGGCGCTTTAGGTTGTCGTGCTCATACCACCCAGTGCGCTCGCATGCTGTCCGTCTTGATGACTGGATGGAGGCCGTGAAACTCCGATGAAGGTACAGATTTCCACAATCACTCGAAATGAAGTGGGTCGAGACCTGAAGGCCACTCAACATCCCGGTTTCGTTAATCACATTGACGAGATCTTTGGCGAAGCTATCGCCGACAATCAATACTTTCTTTCTTTTTGAATCGTCGAAGGGTTGATCCAACGCAGCAAGAAAAAGTCGATCGGTGTATCGAGACATCTGGATCGTATCCAGGCTGGCAAGCGAACGATCGTCGCTCGCGAATCGATTTGGGAATCCATCACTCACGAAGCCGAGCGTGCCTAGAACAATTAGAACAAGACTTCCGCCCAATCCCCATGACCAGACTTTTGCGCTGGAAATTATCTTTTCGCTTCGGAAAGGCTTTTCGACAAATCGCCAGCTTAGGTATGCGATGACCATGACAACGACTGACAACATGGCCAGAGAAACTGGCTCAGGTCTCTCTGCACTGCGTTGCCGAGCGAAGGCAAAAAGTGGTTGATGCCAAAGATACGCGCTATAACTAACGAGGCCAATCCCGACAAATGGGGGACTGGCGAGTAGGCGACCGACAAATACCCTCTGGGTGGCATATACAATCAGAATGGCCGTGCCAAGGGTTGGGACGAGGGTATAGATACTGGGGAACGGGGTCTGGCGGTCAAAGATAAAAATTGGCAGTACCACCAGAGCCACCCCTAGCCCCGGGATCGTTTCATCTCGAATCTTTGCAATTGAGTAAGCGCGATCGCGGCTCGGATTGACCGGCTGTTGCGATTCGCTTATGGGGGTTTGCGCCAAATGGAGCGAAACACAAGCGCCGATCAACAACTCAAACCCGCGAGTTGGCAAGAGGAAAAAGGTAAAGAATGGCTTATCAACAGAAGTCCATTGGGCCAAGATCAGGCTTGCCAGCGCTAATAGGATGAGAGCTACTAGGGTCCACCGGCGACCAAATTTCCAGACCGCGAGAAAAAATACAGGGAACAGCAGGTAGTACTGAGCCTCGACCCCAAGACTCCAGGTGTGTAACAGCGGCTTAAGTTCGGAAGCGCTATCGAAGTAGCCGCTCCAATGCCAAAACAGGAAGTTCGATGCGAAGAGCGTGACGGCGATCAGGCTTAAGGAAAAGTTTTTTAAGTCCGCCGGGAGCAGGCTGCCCCAGGCTAGCGGGATGCTAACGGTTAGAACGAGTAGAAGTGCGGGAAGGAGACGGCGGGCGCGCCGCTCATAGAATCGCGCCAGGTTGAACGTTCCCGCACTCGTGTCAACCAGGATCGCCGAGGTAATCAAGTAGCCACTGATGACGAAGAAAACGTCAACCCCTACAAAGCCGCCGCTAAAAACCTTAAACCCGGCATGAAACAAGATCACCGGCAGAATAGCCAGAGCCCGCAGACCGTCCAGTTCTTTTCGGTGCCGTGGGGGCTTATCCGTCACAATCGGAGGACTCTCGTGGTTAGCCTGCTGCGGGTGATGGATTCCAGTTGCGCGCGGCGCGACACAGGGCAATGAAGTCCGGTTCAAGCTTCGACCAAAGCGCCTTAATGCCCTCTTGGTAGGCCAGCTTTGAGGCGACTTCGAGTTCAGCGGGGTTGGCCAGGCGCTCTCGAATCAGACGGGCGAAGTCTGCCGCGTCGAACTCACAGAACCAGCCTGCCCCGCCTTCTGAGAGCAGATCTCGATGGCAAGCGTTGTTGGAGACAATGACGGGAAGGCCGTTGACCATGTATTCGTGAATCTTTGTCGGCGGATTGAAGGTATTCCAAGGGCGTTCAGCCACCAAGCTCAAACCGATATGGGCTTTGGCAAGCAATGCAGGGATCTCTTGGCCGGGAAGCCGACCGAGGAGGGTGACCCGGTCTTCGATCCCAAGCCTATGGACCTGCAATCGGCACTCTTCGAGTTGGGGACCGGTTGCACCAATGAGAGTGAGATGCACCGGAAGGGATTGGCGTTTAAGGAGCGCGATTGCACCAAACATGACGTCTCGACCACGCTCGGCGTTGATCGAGCCCGCAATGACCAGGCGAAGCGATTCCCCGGGTTGATACTGCCGAGGGACGGGTGTCGGGTGCAGCACATGATTTTCAGAAACCCCTAACGGCACCGTCACTGCACGCAGTGGATGGACGCCATGCGCAAGCAGGTCCTCGCGGAGTCGGGCACCAATCGGGAGTACGACCGAAGCGCGTGCGGCTGCCAAGTATGAGAGTCGGGTCAATATCATATTGAACCAGCGCACTAAACGTGTCGGGGCATGACTGTCGAACAACTGTGATGGATGGACATTCCAGTAAAGAACCGTTGGGAATGAGGCGGGCAAGCCCAATCGGACGGGCGCCATTTGACTCCCGAGAAGGAGTACGAGATCAGGGTTACGTTTCGCGATCCAGGGGATGAGCCGTAGGCACCACCACCACATTTGCAGTCGAGATCCACCGGGGGAGGACAACACCTCCACCGAGACCGAAAGGTCTTCAAGTTCGCGCTGGAATCGAATGTCCCGAACGACAACGATGACCCGCCATCGAGACGCCAATGAACCAATTCGCTGGCGAAAGTCCTGGTAACCGGTCTGGTCATCGTAGAACCAGACCGGAACAATCGCGAGTGGCCTTTCGTTCATCAGCACCTCTATTTAACGAACCGTATTCACGAGGCGTACGACAGTCGAGATCTCACTGAGTTTGGCGAACCGAAACAACCCAGCCGAACTTCCAAAAACGATCAAGGCCAAGAGCAGACTCGAGAAGCCCCCGCTCCAAGCCGTTTGAAACCAAAGGACAGCCCAGAACGTCACACCGAGGGACAGCAAGGCCACTGCAAGTGAACGAATGCCAAGAGGACACGTGAGCAAACATCGTGCGGGCTCTCCACCCGCCAACCTGAGTAGCATTGAGGCGAGAAAGAACACTCGGA
>CAIPGD010000280.1 GCA_903864485.1 uncultured bacterium
AGGAGACCAGACTCTGGTCGCCGGTATGCATCAGCATGAAGCAGCCGGTGCCGTACGTATTCTTGGCCAACCCAGACCGAAAGCAGGCTTGGCCGAACAACGCACTTTGCTGGTCGCCCGCAATGCCGCCAATCGGAACGGCAACGCCGAGGATTTCCGGATCGGTGTCACCAAAGTGCGAGGCCGAAGGATGAACCGTGGGAAGCAGCGCCGCGGGGATCTTGAACAGCTCGAGCAGGGATTCATCCCAGCGATTTAGATGAATGTCGAACAACATCGTGCGCGCCGCATTGCTAACGTCGGTGGCGTGCACGCGCCCGCCGGTCAGCTTCCACAACAGCCAGCTGTCGACCGTCCCGAACGCGAGTTCCCCTCGGTTGGCGGCGTCGCGTGCCCCCGGGACTGAATCCAGAATCCATTGCAACTTGGTGGCTGAGAAATAGGCGTCGATGACCAGGCCGGTTGTGCGTTGAACTTGCTCACCGAACCCTGCGTCGCGCAAAACCCGGCAGACCGGTTCAGCTCTGCGGTCCTGCCAGACGATCGCGTTGTAGATGGGGTCTCCCGTACTGCGATTCCAGACTACGGTGGTTTCGCGTTGGTTGGTGATGCCGACGCCGGCAAGATCACGAGCCGTGATGCCCGCTTTGCTCAGAGCTTCCTGGGCAGTCGACCATTGCGATTGCCAGAGTTCGAGCGGGTCATGCTCGACCCATCCGGGCTGTGGAAAGATCTGGCGAAATTCCTGCTGCGCCATAGAAACAATTGTTCCCTTGGCATCAAACAGGATGCTGCGTGAACTGGACGTACCCTGATCAAGGGCGAGCAGATAGGTCATTTTTATTCCCCGGAAGCCACAACACAATCCACGCCGGCACTCGACAGCAGTGTCCCAAATGGGGGTGGTGGAGGTTGATCGGTGAACAGTCTGTCAATTTGATCCAGGCGGCCTACTTCCACCATCGCCGAGCGATGGAACTTGCTGTGATCGGCAGCGAGCCATACTGCCCGGGAATGTTGCAGGATGCCACGCGCTACCGAAACTTCTCGGTAGTCAAAGTCGCGCAGGCTCCCATCGGCCTCAATGCTCGAAATCCCGATCAAGCCAATATCGACTTTGAATTGGCTGATGAAATTGAGCGCAGCCTCGCCGACAATGGCGCGATCTCGAGCGCGAACAACGCCCCCGGCGACTATCACCTCGCAGTGCGGGTTGTCAGCCAAAGTAGCAGCGACGTTCAGATTGTTGGTGATGACGCGCAGGTTGCGATGCTGAAGGAGTTCGGCCGCGATGGCTTCGATGGTCGTTCCAATATTTAGGCTCAAAGAGCATCCGTCTGGCACCTCCCGTGCAACGGCTTTTGCGATGCGCTTTTTGGCGTCGCGATGGAGCGCCTGACGTTGTCGATAAGCGATATTTTCAGTCGTCGAGTCCGACCTCTGGACTCCGCCGTGGTAGCGGCTTAAAAGTCCATCTTCAGCAAGGCGAGTGAGATCGCGCCGAACGGTTTGAACGGCTACCTGAAATCGCCGAGCAAGGTCCTCGACTCGAACGGTTCCATTCGACCGAACGATTTCAAGAATGCCGGTCTGCCGCGGATTAAGACTGCGGGCGCTCGGGGGGTCTGGTAGATCTGGTTGTACCGACACGACAGACGGAGGCAGGTGTGAAGAGATCAGAGATTAGAGCAAGTGAGGCCGGTTCGACATCGGGATTCCCAGGGGTTGCATCCTCCGTTATCAGGGGGTAGAACGAGTGATAACGATCAATAACGATCAAATTCGAAGAAAAACGAATTGTCTTCAGCGCATTTGTCTTGTGACGTACTCGTGGTCGGCGGGGGTATCAACGGTGCCGGGATCGCCCGAGATTTGTCTGGGCGTGGGCTCTCAGTCGTGCTCGCAGAAAAGGACGATTTGGCCGCCCATACGTCGTCGTCGTCAACCAAGCTGATTCACGGGGGGTTGCGCTACCTCGAACACCGCGAGTTTGCGTTGGTCCGCAAAGCTCTGGCTGAGCGCGAGGTCTTGTTGCGGGTTGCTCCGCACATCATGTGGCCGATGCGGTTTGTGATGCCGCATGAACCTTCGATGCGCCCATTCTGGATGATTCGAGCGGGCTTGTTTCTTTATGATCATCTGGCGCGACGGGAGTGGCTATCTGGCTCTGAGACCATTGACTTGCGACGGCATCCGGCAGGGATACCGCTGAAATCGTTCTTGCACCGGGCCTTTGTGTACTCCGATGGGTGGGTCGATGACGCACGATTGGTCGTGGTGAACGCGATCGATGCCCGCAATCGCGGGGCTCAGATCATGACGCGCTGCCAATGTGTGCAGGCGCGACGCGAAGCAGGGACTTGGTCAGTCGACCTTGTGTCCGCAACGACTTCACAGTTGTCAACGGTGCGTGCGCGGTTGCTGGTCAACGCGGCAGGCCCCTGGGCCGCTGAGTTTCTGCAT
>CAIPGD010000281.1 GCA_903864485.1 uncultured bacterium
CGCCTCGTCGTCGTTTTCGCGATAGGTGATCTGATCGCCCCGCAAGCGGGTGCCCCCGCGTCGCAACTCGGCGTTACCCAGGAATACCGTTTCCTGGCCGATCTGTCCGCGCACGGAGTCGGCGCGGGCAAACGCTGGCGTTGCCACGGGAGCGGGGGCTGGGGACAACTCGGTAGCCATTCGCAAGGGGACCGATTCGACGGCGAGCAAAGCCCGTGGCAGGAGCGCAAAGGCGCCTGCAACAAATGCAGTGATGACGGCCGTCAGGGCCGCGTTGTGTGGAGCAGGCATGGCGTCGTTATTATAGAGACGTGAACCAGACTCCCACTCCAATACCCGGGCCGGATTCGCGCGCCGCCCAACCGCCTCCGCCGGCTGCCGAACTGTGGCAATCGATTGCAGCCCAACCAACGCCCAGGGCCAGCCTGGTGCCGCCGGCAGATGAACGTGTTGCGGCGCTGCGGCAATGGCTCGGGGGCCTCGATGCCGCACTTGGCCTGGATGTCGATACCTTACGAATCGCCTCGGCCGATGCGAGTTTCAGGCGCTATTTCAGGCTGGACGGGCGGTCGAGCGAATCCGGTGCACACACGACGATGGTCGCAATGGATGCGCCGCCGCCGCAAGAGGACACAGGGCCTTTTCTGCAAGTGCAGTCGCTGATGGCGCAGACGGGTCTACGGGTGCCGGCGGTCATGGCGAGCGATCCCGATACGGGCTTTATCCTTCTCGAGGATTTTGGCGACCTGACCCTGCTCGAGGCGCTACGCGCAGACCCGACCGGTCAATGGCTTCAATCACGCTACCGGGGTGCGATTGCGGCACTCGTTCGATTGCAGGCGCCGTCGGGAGCTACCACGACCGACTCGACCAATCCGACCAATCCGACCAAGCTGGCCACTAACCTGACCACGCAGCTTCCCACCTATGACCGCGCACTGCTGCTTCGCGAGCTTTCACTGTATCCGGACTGGTACGTTGCCAAGCACAAAGGCGTTTCGCTAAATCCACAAGAGATCTCCCAACTCGAAACTGGTTTCGAGCGGCTGGTGGATGTGGCATTGGGCCAAACGCAAGTCACCGTCCACCGCGATTGGCACAGCCGAAACCTGATGGTGCTTGACCACGGAACTCAGGGGTTCGAGCCTGGGGTGCTGGATTTCCAGGATGCCGTTCACGGTCCTCTGACCTACGACCTGGTGAGCTTGCTGCGCGATGCTTATATCGCCTGGGATGATGAGCAGGTGCTGGACTGGGCGATCCGATACTGGGAACAGGCGCGCCAGGCGGGCATCGCGGTGCCTGAGGACTTTGGCGTCTTTTGGCGTGATTTTGAATGGATGGGAATCCAGCGCCATCTCAAAGTGTTGGGGATCTTTGCCCGCCTGCACCTGCGCGATGGCAAAGAACGTTATCTGGCTGACCTGCCGCGGGTACTTGATTACGTGACGAAAGCGGTCCATCGGTACGACGCGCTGGCGCCACTGGCACGCATTATTGACCGGGTAGAAAATCGGACCCGAACGAGCGGGTTCACCTTTTGAAACGAAGCCGCCGATGCGCGCGATGATCCTCGCAGCCGGACGCGGCGAGCGCATGCGTCCACTGACCGACCAGTGCCCAAAACCACTGCTGTTGGCCGGAGGCAAACCACTGATCGTCTGGCATATCGAGGCTCTTGTTGCCGCCGGAATTGTTGATATCGTCATCAACCACGCCTGGCGCGGCGCGCAACTCGAAGCTGCCATCGGCGATGGCTCAAGCTGGGGCGCGCGGGTCCAGTGGTCAGCCGAAGCTGAGGCGCTCGAAACCGCTGGCGGCATCGTTCAAGCGTTGCCTCGCTTGGTGGACAGCGCTGATCCAGAGGCCCCTTTTGCAGTGGTCAATGGCGACATCTGGACTGACTACGATCGTTGCCGATTACCTCTCATTGCAAGACAGCTTGTCCCCCGCGCGCTCGACGCCTGGTGCGTTCTTGTGCCCAACCCGGCCCACCACCCGGGTGGTGATTTTTTGCTGGCCGGCGACCAACTCGTATCGCAAGACGACGAGGACCATGCCCAGCGCATGACCTTCTCGGGGATCGGCGTCTATCAACCCGCCCTCTTTCACGGCGTGGTGCCAGGATCACGAGCACCACTGGCGCCCAGGTTGCGGGCAGCAATCGATGCAAACCGCGCTGGCGGTGAGCGTCACGATGGCGCCTGGGTCGACGTCGGCACACCCGAGCGCTTGCGCGAACTCGACGCGATGCTCGTTGGTCGTTACCCACCGGACCCATCGAACCCACTGAACCAACCCAATCCGAACAAATTTTCAGAACCTCAGGGAGCTTGATCCATGCACCACCCCTCCGATTCCGAACGCAGCGTCCGCGCGCACCGCAGGGCACGTCTTGCAGCCCAAATGGCCGAGCAGGGCGGCGGGGTTGCCGTTTTGCTGACCGCGACTGAAAAGATGCGTAATCGCGATGCGGATTACCCCTTCCGTTTTGACAGTCATTTTCATTACCTGTGCGGATTCACCGAGCCAGAGTCCGCACTGGTCCTGATCGCGACAGCCGACGGTGGACACCGATCGATACTCTTTTGCCGTGAGCGCGACGCCGAGCGCGAAACCTGGGATGGTTTGCGCTTTGGGCCCGATGGGGCGCGCGAAGCCTTCGGCATCGAGCATGCACAGCCCATCTCGACACTCGACGAGACGATGACGAGCCTGTTGGCCAACTGCCCAGCACTCTGGGTCGCACTAGGGAGCGAACCCGCTCTGGACGCACGGATCAGCCGCTGGCTGGGCGCTGTTCGGGCCCAATCGCGTGCAGGAGTCAGTGCACCGTCAAATGCCATCGACGTTCGATCCGCGATCGACGAGATGCGCCTCATCAAAGATTCACTCGAAATTGAAACGATGCGACGGGCTGCCGTGATTTCGGCCGATGCACACAAACGCGCGATGCGCACCACCCAGCCGGGGCAATTTGAGTATCAGGTCGAGGCCGAGCTACTGCATGAATTCCGCAGTCGTGGCGCCCAATCGGTTGCCTACGGTTCGATTGTGGCGGGTGCCGAAAATGCCTGCATCCTGCACTACCGCGACAACGATGCAAGGCTGCGCGCCGGCACCCTGCTACTGATTGATGCCGTCCGTTGTGCCCAAGTACCATGTGTGTCGAAGGAACACATTGCAAACTAGCTGTTTCGCAGTAACCGTGATATCCTGCCCATGTAGTC
>CAIPGD010000282.1 GCA_903864485.1 uncultured bacterium
CGCAACTCGCGTAACGACCGGTCGATCTCAATTCTATTCATGCAGACTCCTTGTGTTTCGTAGACGGTGGGTGGGGGGTTGAGGGCTGCTCCGATGCGGGGGCACTGGAAGTGCTGTGTTGCTGCGCGCCCAGGTTGAAGACTTGGGCGTAGACCGCTGCTGACCGGATCAGGGGGTGTTCCTGGGTTAAGGGCAGCTCGAGCTGTTGTGCCAGTGCGGGTGGGGTTGCATCGAATGCCGCGAGTGCCTCGGTGGCCAGCTGCTCGGCAATTGAGCGCACGTGCTGGTAGCTGTGGATCCCGTCATTCAGCGCCTGGGCGCAGGCCCGGTCGATGAGGCGGCGCGGCAAGCGTTTGGCTAGCCCTACGATCCCCCAGAGCTTTCGTTGCCCGACACGTCCCTCGAGGGCGAAGAGGTGTTCGCACAATTGCTGGGCTGCGGGGCCAATGTGTTTGGCTTGATCCAGGATCTGTAGGGTCTGGCGCGAAGGGTTAAAGACGCGTTCGGCCTCGGGCAGAACAACGCTACCGGGCCGGTCGGCCCGCATGTGGGTGCGCAACAGGCGCAGGGTGTCGAGTTCGTGGACCTGGATGGAGTGCTCAAAGATGCGCACCAACACCTTGGCCCCGATCGGGGCGGGTCGGGCGGCGTAGCTGCTGTGCTCGACCCGGACGCAGGAGTCATCGCAGACGGTGCGCACCGATTCCTTGAAATACTGCATACCCAGCATCGGCAGTGGCTGCAGATGGGGGCGTTCTTCCTCGAACATGGCCTGCACCTGGCGGCGCGTACTGCCGTGGATGCGGGTGGCGGCCCACTTGGTCTCCCAGTGCTCGAGAAATTCGTTTTGCTCTTCGATCGACTCGAAGCGACGGCCCTTGAGCGCGGTGCCCTGAGTGTGGCCGATTGCGTTCTCGACGCTGCCCTTGCGGTTGGGGTCGCCGACTCGGGCCGGATCGGCGATCACGCCATAGTGCGCGAGCATGGCCGCGTACACCGCGTTGAGCTTGGGCTCGTACAGGTCGGGCTTGAGCACGCCCTCTTTGAGATTATCGAGAACGACGTAGCGACAACTACCGCCGAAATAGCGCCAGGCCTGCTCATGCAGACGCGCCCAGGTTTCCTGACCTGAATTCCACACCACACGGCGAAACGAGCGGCGCGAATGGCGCAGCGTCATGACAAAGAGGCGCGGTCGGCGGTATCGATCGGTGCCAGGAACACGTGTGAGCGCACCCTCACCGTAATCGACCTGTGCCTCTTCGCCAATGGCAAACGAGAGTCGATCGAATTGCTCGGGCTCGCGAACCACGAGCTTACGCACGAAGCGTTTGACACTGTTGTAGGAGGCGGCAAAGCCGAACTGATCGACCAGATCCTGGAAGATCGCCATGGCTTTGCGCTGGAGACGCAATTGGCTCTCGATATAGGCGCGGTGGGGCTCGCATGCTGAACTGGATTCCGGCGCCGTGACCGGATCGGTCGGTGGTCGGGGTGGGGGAATTTGCCCACCCGACCCGGTGGTCACCCCGGAGGAATTTGAAAGCTCGGCGGCGAAGCGCTTCTGATAGGACCGAATCGTCTTGCGGTCGATTCCCGTGACGCGCTCAATCTCGCGCTGACTGGCATTGCGCTCGATCAGCGTTCTGAGGGTGGTCTGCAAATGCAATTTCAAGACGTTCACTCCGATCTCCCCTGCTTTGAGGGGAACAAAAGTAACGTCCTGCCAGCACCCTTTCAGATCGCAAATTCAGGGGGCTAACACCCCTCTCACAACCCGATCAGGGTGGGGGAATTTGAGTGACCTTTACTGGAGGAATTTGGGCGACCCGCGGGGCTTGGAGCGCTTCCAGGTTATCCAGAGAGAGTAGACCCCGATCGGCGACCGCAATGACCCGTTGGATCGGAAAGCGCTTCATCGTATGCGCTCCATAAACCCCATCCTTGTCGATTGA
>CAIPGD010000283.1 GCA_903864485.1 uncultured bacterium
ACCATATAGCTGTAGGCTTCGAACGAGAAGGCAGGGTCACTTTTGTGACGGTCTTGAGGGTAACGGCCGTGGCAGCCCGGCTATTTTTTGTCCCGCTCGATTTGATTGCCAATCAAGCCGCCTACCGCTGCGCCCCCAACTGCGCCCATCGTGCTACCGCCGCCGAGAACAGTGCCTGCGACGCCGCCGACGACGGCCCCGGTTGCCGTGCTTTTTTCGCGACTTGTCATGTGGCCGCAGGCGCCTAAGGACATCGCGGATGTTGCAATGATGGAAACCAGAATTAAACGCTTGTTCATGATCGTTCGCCCCTCTGCAAAATGATCAACCGTGTCTTTAGATCATTAGGGTGTCAGCAAGTTGGCGTCCTGATCTGAACCGATTGGGCGCCTTAAAAGGGGGGCGTAATGAGTCAGCCGCGCTCTGTCACCAGGACCGTGACGGCACATAGCGCGAGAATTCCGATCCAGATGCCGCGGTTATTGCGCTCGATAAACTTCAGCACATGATCTTCGAGCGTCGGCCGACGGACCGGGTGTTCGGTTTCCAAAGTGGTCGGTGGAGTCTCAGCGGAGGGCATTTCGGTTTCGGCGCTGTGGTTCGACGCGTTCGCGTTGGTCTTGGTCGATGACTGCATGGATCGCCTCGCGGATCGGATGATGGTTGGCCGTTCGCCGAGTTGATTTTGGCGTGGAGCTTACGTTCAATATGATGACGGACGAGCAAGGAACAATTTCATATGACGCGTGCGCAAGCAATAGTTTTCGAAGCCCCGCAGCGACTTTCAGTGCAAACGCTCGAACTCAAGCCCTTTGAAGCCAACGATCTGGAGGTGCAAGTTGGGTTCAGTGGTGTCAGCACCGGGACCGAGCGCCTCTTGTGGGACGGCACGATGCCGCCGTTTCCTGGTCTTGGCTATCCGCTGGTTCCTGGCTACGAAACGGTGGGTACCGTCGTTCGCATCGCCGATTCGTCCGGTGGTGGTGTCGCTGATTCCGCAGGTACTCCGGCCGCAGGTTCGGCTCCCATTGCCTTGGCCGACCAGGTGTTCGTTCCAGGTTCTTACAGTTTTCAGAGCGTCCGAAATATTTTTGGCGGTGCTGGGTCTCGTTTGATTGTTCCGCATGACCGCGTTGTGCGTGTCGCACCCGAGTTGGGGCCAAAGGCGGTACTGCTTGCGCTTGCAGCCACCTCTTATCACACGATTTCTCTCGGCGGTGGCCGAGAACCCATGATTGCCCCGGATTTGATTGTCGGTCACGGCGTGATGGGTCGGTTGCTGGCTCGGATCACGCTGGCCCTCGGTCTTCCTGCGCCGACCGTCTGGGAGACGCAAGCGGCCCGACGCGAGGGCGCCATTGGCTACGTGGTTCTTGACCCCAAGGACGACACTCGTCGTGACTATCGGGCGATTTATGACGTGAGCGGTGATACCTCTATTTTGAATCGCCTGATTGCCTGTTTGGCGCCCGGGGGCGAGGTTGTTTTAGCAGGGTTTTACAAGAGCGATCTGAGTTTCGCTTTTGCGCCTGCGTTCATGCGCGAAGCGCAGATCCGTGTCGCTGCGCAATGGAAAAAACACGACCTGCTGGCGGTGACGACACTCGTTGAGAGTGGTGCTCTCTCATTGGAGGGCCTGATCACGCATACATTCCATCCGGGTAAGGCGCGCGAGGCCTACGAGATTGCGTTCGGCGATGTGCAGTGCCTCAAGATGATGATCGACTGGCGGGTTTGATGCAC
>CAIPGD010000284.1 GCA_903864485.1 uncultured bacterium
ACCTGCGTAGAGCGCGCCAAGAAAGCTGACTGGCCAGTCCAGACCATCATGCATCAGAAGCAGAACACGCTCTTCACGGCGCAGGCCCAGCGCCCGCAGAGCCTCAGCCAGACGTCGAACCCGGTCCTCCAGCTCACCAAAGGACAGCGTTCCAGAATCATCGACAAAGGCGGTTTTGTTCGGGCGCTGCGCATTGCAGTCCAGCAGGTACTGCCCGACATTGAACCGTTCGGGTGGCCCAGAGAGGTCCGATTGCGCCTCCAGAATGGGTGAAGGTGGCGAAACAGATTCTGGCTGCGTCATGCGGTGTCTCCTCGGGTGAACGTGCGACCGACTCTGACGGTCGGTTCGCGAACTCGGCAAGCTTAGGACAGTTACCAGCCATCCGAGCCACGGCTTCACTTGCCGCCCCCGAAAAGTGGCAGTATCTTGCCTGTTATCACCTTAAAAGCCGTGGAGTGCCATGTCAAGCACTATATTGCATGATGCGCCCAAACACCCCTTTCTTGCGGGCCTTGGCGAACGCATACGCGCCCTTCGGGCTCGCCGGGGCATGACCCGCAAGGCGCTCGCGGCTGCCGCCCAGATCTCGGAGCGTCATCTGGCCAACCTCGAATACGGCGTTGGCAATCCCTCGATCCTGGTCCTCCTGCAGGTCACTCAGGCGCTCGACTGCTCTCTGGCCGAGGCACTGGGTGACCAGACCACGCGCTCGCCCGAGTGGCTGATGATCCGGGAACTGCTGGAACATACCGATGAGGCGAACCTGTTCCGGGCCCGCAAGGCGATTGCACAAGTCCTGGGCACGCCCCACCCGGGAGCCCAGGCTTGCGCGCCCCACAAATTAAGAATCGCCCTGATCGGTTTGCGCGGTGCCGGAAAATCAACGCTAGGTCAGCTGCTGGCCCAGGACCTGGGCTTTCCGTTCATCGAACTCAGCCGGGAAATCGAACGCATCGCGGGCTGCTCCATTCCTGAAATCCAGGCGCTCTATGGCCAGAATGCCTATCGGCGCTACGAGCGCAGGGCAATGCAGGCGGCCATCGAGGCCCACACCGAAGCCGTCATCGCCACGCCGGGTGGGCTGGCCTCGGACCCGGCCAGCTTCAACCTGGTGCTCGAGCACTGCCTGTCGGTGTGGCTGCAAGCCAGCCCGGAGGACCATATGAACCGGGTCGCAGCCCAGGGGGATTTACGCCCCATGGCCGGCAACCGCGAGGCCATGGAGGACCTCAAGGGAATTCTCGCCGGCCGCGCCGCGTTTTATTCCAAAGCAGACCTGAGCCTCGACACGAGTCGTGCCCCCCTTGATGCCACATTCAACGCACTGCGTTTGATCGTACGGGACGCGATCGGCTTGGGGAGCGCAGCAAAATATGCATAAAAGTGCTTGACTGGCATCGCAATACGCAGCAAAGTGCCTCCCCAGACGAGACCAACAACTGCACAATAATGCCTATTTTGCGGAGCCCTCTGTGAACCAGCCCCAACCCGTCGACTATCAGACTCATCCGAGCCAATATCGCCACTGGGCGCTCAGGGTCGAGGGTCCCATCGCGACGCTAGTGGCAGACTTTGACGAATCCGCAGGCTTGCGCCCGGGCTACAAGCTCAAGCTCAATAGCTACGACCTCGGGGTCGATATTGAACTCAATGACGCCATTAATCGCGTCCGCTTTGAGCATCCACAGGTCCGCACAGTGGTCATCACTAGTGCTAAAGAGAAGGTGTTTTGTTCAGGCGCCAACATCTTTATGCTCGGCGTCTCTAGTCATGCATGGAAAGTGAATTTTTGTAAATTCACGAACGAGACCCGGAATGGCCTTGAGGACAGCTCGGCGCACAGCGGATTGAAATTTCTGGCCGCCGTCAACGGTGCCTGCGCCGGGGGTGGTTATGAACTCGCGCTGGCCTGCGATGAAATCTTGCTGGTCGATGACCGCAGCAGCGCCGTCAGCTTGCCCGAGGTACCACTGCTCGGAGTGCTGCCTGGCACCGGTGGGCTGACCCGTGTGACCGACAAGAAAAAAGTCCGCCACGATCTCGCCGACCTGTTCTGCACCAGCGCCGAAGGTGTTCGAGGCCAGAAAGCCAAGGACTGGCGCCTGGTTGACCATATCGCCAAGCCAGCACAGTTTGCCGCCAAGGTGCAGGAACGCGCACTCGAATTAGCTGCGCTCAGCGATCGCCCGGTCGATGGTCTGGGCGTGACGCTAACACCACTGACCCGCAGCATCGCCGCTGACACGCTGGATTATCCCAACCTTCATGTCGCCATCGACCGTAGCCGGCGCACGGCAAGCTTGACGATTAAAGCCCCGACCGGAACACAGCCAAGCACGATCGCTGAGATCGAGGCTGCTGCAGCCAACTGGTATCCGCTGCAAATGGCACGTGAACTCGAAGATGCCATTCTGAGCCTGCGCACCAATGAGCTCGACATCGGAATTTGGCTGATCCGGACCGAAGGCGACCGAGCCGCCGTGCTCGCGATGGACGAGACACTCATTGCCCACCAGTCGCACTGGTTGGTGCGCGAAACCATTGGGCTGCTGCGCCGCACCTTGAGCCGCCTGGACGTGTCATCGCGCAGCCTCTTTGCACTGATCGAGCCCGGTTCGTGTTTTAGCGGAACCTTGCTCGAGCTGGCGCTCGCTTGCGACCGCATCTATCACCTTGCATTACCCGACGACCGCGCGCACGCACCGACGATCACGGTCGACTCCGCTAATTTTGGTCTATATGCAATGGCTACCGATCAAAGCCGCCTGCAGCGCCGCTTCTATAACGAGCAACTTGCGCTGGATGCGGTCCGGGCCCGATCCGGTCAGGCACTGGATGCCGAAGCGGCATTTGCGCTCGGGCTTTGCACGAGCTGTCCGGATGATATCGACTGGGCCGACGAAACCCGAATCGCCATCGAGGAGCGGGTTTCCATGAGCCCCGACGCCCTCACGGGTCTGGAAGCCAATCTGCGTTTCAACGGGGTTGAAACCATGTTTACCCGGATCTTCGGACGCCTGACCGCCTGGCAAAACTGGATCTTCCAGCGCCCCAATGCAGTGGGTGAAAAAGGCGCTCTCAAGGTCTATGGCAAGGGTGAAAAAGCGGCCTTCGACTGGAACCGCGTCTGACCCCAACCCCACCATTCCTCCTATTTCCCCTATTTTTCCTATTTTCCAGATTCTTATCGGAACCCATCATGACCGCCATCAACTACAGCGACAAGATCCCGAACAACGTGAACCTCGCCGAAGATCGGACGCTGCAGCGGGCCCTCGAACACTGGCAGCCGAGTTTCCTGTCCTGGTGGGATGACATGGGCCCGGAGGGCAGTCAGGATTTCGACGTTTATCTGCGCACCGCCGTGAGTGTGGATCCGGCTGGATGGGCCCAGTTCGGTCATGTGAAAATGCCCGACTATCGGTGGGGCATTTTTCTAAACCCGGGGGTCGCCGACCGCAAGATTCATTTTGGCGATCACCTCGGTGAAAAGGTATGGCAGGACATCCCCGGCGAACACCGGGCCAACCTTCGCCGCATCATCGTGACCCAGGGCGATACCGAGCCAGCGAGTGTCGAGCAGCAGCGCCATCTGGGCCTGACTGCGCCAAGCCAGTACGACTTGCGCAACCTCTTCCAGATCAACGTTGAAGAGGGCCGCCACCTCTGGGCAATGGTCTATCTGCTGCACAAATATTTCGGTCGTGATGGCCGCGAAGAAGGAGAAGCACTCCTTCAGCGACGCAGTGGCCAGGAAGACAACCCCCGGATCCTGCAGGCGTTCAATGAGGCAACGCCAGACTGGCTGAGTTTTTTTATGTTCACCTATTTCACCGACCGGGACGGCAAGTTCCAGCTGTGCGCCCTCGCCGAGAGTTCGTTTGATCCACTGGCGCGCACCACAAAATTCATGTTGACCGAAGAGGCCCATCACATGTTTGTGGGCGAATCCGGCATCAGCCGGGTCATCCAGCGGACCTGCGCGGCCATGAATTCACTCAAGACCGACGACCCGAAAACCTTGCGCGAGTCTGGGGTCATCGACTTGCCCACGATCCAGCGCTACCTGAACTTCCACTTCAGCGTCACCATCGACCTGTTTGGTTCTGACGAGAGCAGTAATGCTGCAACTTTTTATAGTACTGGCCTCAAAGGTCGTTATGAAGAAGGGAAACGTACCGATGACCATCAGCTGCGCGGCCAGACCTACCCAGTGCTGCAGGTGCAGAATGGCCAGCTCGGGGAAAAAGAAGTCCCCATGCTGAATGCACTCAACGAAGTGCTGCGCGACGACTACATCAAGGACAGCGTCGCTGGCGTGGGCCGTTGGAATAAAGTGATCGAGAAAGCTGGCATTCCTTTTCGTCTGACGACGCCGCACAAGGCTTTTCACCGCCAGATCGGTGCTCTGGCTGGGGTCAAGGTCTCGCCAGATGGCCGCGTGATCAGCGAGAGCGAATGGAAAACCATGGCCGACCAATGGCTACCCAGCGAATCCGACCGTGCCTATGTCGCCATCTTGATGGGGCGTGTGGTCGAGCCAGGAAAATTTGCCAACTGGATCGCGCCGCCAGCCATGGGTGTTAACCGTCAAAGCGCCGACTTTGAGTACATTCGCTTCAACTGAGACACGAACTGAGATACGAACTGAGACAAAGCTATGGACCAAGCTGAGCTCAAGGTCATCAAGCAGCATCTGATCGACCCCGAGATCTGCATTCGCTGCAATACCTGCGAGGCGACATGCCCGATCGGCGCGATAACCCACGACGCCAACAACTACGTTGTGGATGCCGAAATCTGTAACTGGTGCATGGCCTGTATCTCACCGTGCCCCACCGGTTCGATCGACAACTATCGAACCGTACCCAAGGCCCAGGCGTACAGCGTCGAAGAACAGTTGGGCTGGGACGAACTTCCTGTCGAACTGAGCCGCGAGGAACTCACGCTCGCCGGTGCCCAGGTAGGCGACCCAGCCGCATCGGTGGCGATTGATCCCGACTCGGCACTCGATGCCGCTTCAGACGAACTGGCCACAGGGCCTGCCGATCAAGCCCAAGCGGATGAGCAAGGGGCCAGCCCCCGATTCGGCGCTCAGATCCCACCCTGGTCGGCTGCTCATCCGTACATCAATCTCTACGGGCCGAAAGCGCCGGAAAAAAGTATCACTGCGACGGTTACGGGCAATTTCCGCGTGACCGAAGCCGGGACGGACTACGACACCCACCATATCGTTCTTGATTTTGGCTCGATGCCATTTCCCGTTCTGGAAGGACAATCGATCGGTATCCTGCCTGCTGGGCTCGATAGTCGTGGGCGCCCACATCATGCCCGGATGTACTCGATTGCCAGCCCGCGCAATGGCGAGCGCGCGGGATACAACAACCTTTCGCTCACCGTCAAACGCGTTCTACAAGATCACGAGGGCAATCCGGTACGCGGCGTTGCCAGCAACTACTTGTGCGATCTGAAGGTCGGCGAGCAGGTCGAAGTGATCGGGCCCTTTGGCACCAGCTTCCTGATGCCCAATCACCCCAATAGCCATCTCGTCATGATCTGTACCGGCACGGGCAGTGCGCCCATGCGGGCGATGACGGAGTGGCGGCGCCGGTTGCGCTCGACCGAAAAGTCCGACAGCGGCAAGCTGATGCTGTTCTTTGGTGCACGCACCCAGCAGGAGCTACCGTATTTCGGCCCACTGCAAAACCTGCCCAAAGACTTCATCGATTCAAATTTCGCCTTCAGCCGGACGCCGGGACAACCCAAAACCTATGTTCAGGACGTCATGCGCCAGAGGTCAGCCGATCTCGCCCGATTACTCGCCGACCAAGGCACGCATTTCTACGTATGTGGACTCAAGCGGATGGAGGAAGGCGTCATGCTGGCGCTGCGCGACATTACGATCGAAGCCGGTCTAGACTGGGAAACCACGATCGCTGGGCTGAACCGCGAGGGTCGCCTGCACCTCGAAACATACTGAATCATTGAGCGAATTTCCGATGGCAACCTTGACGATTGAGCGGCTCCCTTCCGGAGTCGCCACCCTCACCATGTCACGCCCAGAGGTCTTTAATGCCTTCGACGAGACGATGATCGCCGAGATGGATGCGGCCTTCGCTACGCTGATCGACGATAGCGCTGTCCGCATCATTGTTCTCGCCGGAGCAGGCAAACATTTTTCGGCCGGTGCCGACCTGCAATGGATGCGGCGCGCGAGCGAAGCCTCGTTCGAATGGAACGTTAACGATGCCCGTCGGTTCGCAACAATGCTGGCCCGCATTGAATCCTGTCCAAAACCGACGGTTGCCCGGGTACATGGGGCAGCGCTCGGCGGTGGCGTTGGTCTCGCCTGCGCCTGTGACATCGCGATCGCTTCCGATGCGGCGAGCTTTTCGGTGAGCGAAGCAAAATTCGGAATCTTGCCGTCCGTCATCGGCCCATATCTCGTCAACGCGGTCGGTAAACGTCAGGCGCGCCGTCTAGCGCTGACGACAGAGCGTATTGATGCGCAGGAAGCCCTCGCCATTGGCCTCGTGCAGCGCGTGGTTCCAGCCGCTGAACTCGATCAGGCGATTGATGCCACGTTGCGTCAACTATCTGCCGGGGGCCCCAACGCCCATCGCGAAATCAAAGCCTACCTCGGGCAACTCGCGGTCGGCCCAGTGACACCTGAGGTTCGCGAACTCACCGCACAGACGATCGCGCGAGTACGTGGGACCGATGAGGCCCGCGAAGGCTTTGATGCATTTTTGAACAAACGCCCGCCGAAGTGGAATGTCCCTCCTGCGTAGGCAGGTGCTGGTGCTGGGGCTGGTGCTCATGGGTATCAACTCAAGTACCCATGGGAGTCAACGAATCTGCGAATTCCGCAATAGTCAGGATGGGAACGTGAAACTGCTCGCGAACGGCCAGGATGTCACCATCACCGGTGACCAGCGCGTCGGCAAGACCGACGGCGGAAAGCACGAGAAAGATGATGTCGTCCCTATCGCGAATTTCGGGTAAGCCATCGGCAGTGCTTGCGATCCTAACAGTCTCGACATAGGGCAGAAATTCGCCTAGCAGCGTCTCCTGTTCGTCGCGCGTCAGTTTGAACTTTGGGTACGCAAGTACTCTTACCAGTTCGCTGACCGTGTCATGGCTGGCCAAGGGAACTAAACGTCTGGACTGCCAAGCGTCACGCAACCAGGCGAAACGCCCCCGCGAAAAGAGCAGGGCCGAGATTAAACAGTTTGTGTCCAGGACAACGCGAGGGGATGTCATGCACGCCGTCTCGCCCAGGCGATCGAGTCGCCAACATCATTCTGGGTGATTCCCAGTTCTTCCAGTTTGGTCCGTATTGCATCGGCTTGATGCAAACGAACTGGGGTCAGCACGATTTTTCCGTCCTGAACTGTAACGTCGTAGTAGTCAGCCTCACCGGCTATCTGGACGATGGCCTTGGGCAGGGTGATCTGGTTCTTGCTCGTCCGCTTGGCCAGCATGGAATTTTCCAAAAGTAATGAAACAAGGAAAACAATTCTAGCGCCTTCACGGGCTCAACGTGGCGTAGCTAGCCTGCTCTAATCTCAGACTGCTCCAGACTAACGTGTCTCTTCAACAAACCCCATCCGGTCATAAAGCCATGAATTATGTCGATCTCGTCGCGATTGCGGCCCTCTTCCAGTATCAATTTTTTGTATTTTTAGTCGGCCGCGCCCGGGGCAAGTATGGTGTTCCAGCCCCCGCCACATCAGGCCACGAAATGTTTGAGCGAGCGTACCGGGTTCAGATGAACACGCTCGAGCTACTGGTCGTCTTCCTCCCGGCGCTCTACCTCGCGAACAAGTACTGGACTCCGACGAACACGGCCCTTGCTGGCGCTGTGTACCTGATCGGGCGATTCATTTTCTGGCGCGCCTACATGACCAACCCGGCAAGCCG
>CAIPGD010000285.1 GCA_903864485.1 uncultured bacterium
ATTGATGACACGGTCTAGCGCCCTGGAGCCCAAGGTGTTCGAAACCAGTGCCTGTGTCAGCGCGGCATGTTTCACATAACCGGTATCTATGAGGGTCGCGCTATCCCGATCAACAAGCAGGACACCGTTCGAGGACAACCAGTCGCGCTCAAACAGATGCATGCCGGGGGGAAGAGCGAGGCGTTCATGAACGGCCATGATCCTCGCAACCCCTAGCTTGGCAGCGTCGCGAGGACCGCCAGTTTTTCATCGTTGCTCATCACGCTCCAGTTCGCGATCTGATCCAGAGTGCGACCGCAGCCCGCACAGCGCCCAGTCTTCGGATCGATGGTACACACCGAAGTACAGGGCGACGGGACGGCGGTCTGGGTTGCTGCGAGGCGCGACGCGGCAAGACGGGCCTGTCGGGACGCTAACGCGTTACCTGCGCGGGTGGTCGCACGACGGCCGAGCCGCTCGGAAATCCACTGCCCGATCGCCACCGTGGCCTCTAGGTCGACGCCGGTAGAAATCCCAAGACCCTGCAAGAGATACAGCAGATCTTCAGTCGCGACATTACCCGTCGCGCCGGGTGCATAAGGGCAGCCGCCGAGGCCAGCAATCGAGGAATGAAAGATCGTGACGCCGCACTGGAGTGCTGCCATGACATTGGCGATCGCCTGGCCATGCGTGTCATGAAAATGTGCCGAGAGTCGCTCAAGCGGGAATTGCCGAGTCGCGGCCTCAAAGGCCGGGAAGACCTGGTTTGGCGTAGCAACCCCAATGGTGTCGGCGATATCGATGTAATCACAACCCAGATCGGCTAACCGGGCAACGACATCAGCCACCGCGGATGGCGCCACCGACCCCTCAAATGGACACCCCAGAGCACACGAGACGCTCCCGCGCAGGCTTAATCCCGCCTGCTTGGCCGCTGCCGCAACCGGGCGAAAGCGTTCCATTGACTCAGCAATCGAGCAGTTGATGTTGCGCTGCGAAAAGGATTCCGACGCCGCACCAAACACGACCACCTCATCGACCCCGGCTGCGATGGCGCCTTCGAGCCCGCGCAGATTCGGAACCAGGGCCGAATAGCGGACGCCCGGACGCCGCCTGATACCGGCCATGACGGCCGACCCATCGGCCATTTGCGGAACCCAACGGGGGCTGACGAACGAGGCCGCCTCAATCTCGGCAAAGCCGGCCGCAGCGAGTCGGTCGATCAGCTCAATCTTGATCGCAGTCGAGACCGGTTCAGACTCGTTTTGTAAGCCATCGCGGGGGCCGACTTCGACAATCCGAACGTGTTTGGGCAGGGTCATTCGCGTTCCTTTACATCGATCTTGGGGTCAACCGCCCGAATCCGCAGCAAAGCCACTCCTTGTTCGACCGAATCGCCGACGGCATACGGCAGCGCCTCGACGATGCCCGCCATCGGGGCGCAGATGGCATGCTCCATCTTCATCGCTTCCATAATAAGTAAAGGGTCTCCGATCGACACCCGCTGACCCACTTGCACCGAGAGCGCGACCACCTTGCCGGGCATCGGTGCAATGAGGCTGCCGGGCTCTGCAGCGGCAGTCACTTCTTGGTCCTGATTGGCGTGCCACCCGAGCTGAAGTTCCCAGGGCCGGTCCGAATTCGTACTAGCCAGATGCACGGTGTCATGATCGAAGACTGCATCGAATGCAAACGCCCGCATCCCGAGCCAAACGCGCAATGTGAAGGCCTTCAGATCGGGAGCCACACCGCTCGGTCGGGGCGCGATCGAATCAAAGTCGAAACCCTGTACATCCCAAGAGTGATCATCGACCTCGATCCTCAGCCCAAGGATGCGTTCGGGATTGGTTCCCGGAATGGTTCCCGGATTGGCTCCAGGGTGGGCTCCTGGATAAAGAACGCGGGCCGAGTGACGCAAACCACCCCCAGAGATTGATACAAAATCGACTAGTCGTTCTGATGGAGCGCCCAATCGCCATCCATCACGCAGTGCCCATGGGTCATCACAAACGGCGGCATCGAGCGCGAGCACAGCCAGGGCGGCCAGTGCGATGTGCGCAGCAGGATCCTCCGCGTGGTCCTTGAACGTTGAATTCCCCCACAGTTCAGCGTGACGCCGCTCAATCAGATGGGTGTCCAGATCGGCCTCTTGAAATGCAGTGTCGCGGACCAGACGTCGCAAAAACTCAAGATTGGTCGCAGGTCCGGCGATCCACACCGCATCGAGCGCATGCGTCAGTTTCTGAAGTGCATCCGAGCGATCACGCCCGTGGACAATGAGCTTCGCAATCATTGAATCGTAATGCGCTGTGATGTGATCGCCGGCGCGCACCCCAGAGTCAATTCGCACACCCTCGGGC
>CAIPGD010000286.1 GCA_903864485.1 uncultured bacterium
GATGCGCTCGAGCATGCCATCGTCTTTATTGCTGGCGCGGCCAAATCTGATCCTCGGGCCGTTTATGCCGGCAGCGTGCCGTATCTGATGCTGAGCGGTGTGGTGCTTTCGGGTTGGCAGATGGGACGTGCGGCTCTGGCGGCGACGTATCAGTTGGCAGCGGGAGAAGGCGATGCAACATTCCTGCGAACAAAGCTCGGAACGGTGCGCTTCTTTGCAGATCACATTTTGACGCGTGCCTCTGGCTTGGCTGAAACGGTGGTCGAGGGTTCGGCCGGGACCCTCGCGCTTGAAGAAGCCAACTTCTAAAACCCGTTCGGGTCAGCCGGCTCGCCAGTGTCATTAGGGGGTTTTTTTGGAGCCTTGGCTGCAGTCCCTGCTGGTTTGGCTCGCGCTTCCGAAGGTCGGCTTGCCCGCGGTCTTTGTGATCAGTTTGCTCAGCGCGACCTTGATCCCGATGGGCTCGGAGCCGGCCGTGTTTGGCTACGTCAAACTAAATCCAGAGATGATGTGGCCGACGGTTGTGGTCGCCTCGCTCGGGAATACGATCGGTGGCCTGATCGATTATTGGCTCGGTGTCGGGGCGAAAGCCGCGGCTGACCGTCGGGAGCAGTCCCGGCGCACCGCCGGTACTTTGCCCGAAGGCGATTCGGGCGTAAAAGACGACCGCGTTCACCGCAAGGCATTGGCCTGGCTGGAGCGATTCGGTCCCAAAGCGATGTTGCTTGCCTGGTTGCCGCTTGTGGGTGATCCCCTTTGCGTGGTCGCCGGCTGGTTGCGTTTGCCGTTCTGGCAAAGCGCCGGGTACATGTTGTTGGGTAAGTTTTTGCGCTATTCCGCTTACACGCCACTGATGCTCTGGTTGTTCCCCGACGCTGTTTAACCAGTAAACTCGGTTAAATACGGCACTGCACTTGCCGGGCGGTCCGACACCCGATAAAGTATCGGGTTCTCCGCGATCAAAACATCGCTTCTAACCTTCGAATAAGGCAAGGATTCCGGCATGGTTGTCCTCCGACTTTCCCGTGGTGGTGCAAAAAACCGCCCCTTCTACTCCATCGTGGCGGCGGACAAACGCTCGCGTCGTGACGGCAACTTCATCGAGCGCGTGGGGTTTTTCAACCCCGTGGCGTCTGGCGGTGAAGTTAGCCTGCGCATCGCCATGGACCGTCTGACCTACTGGACGTCTACCGGCGCTCAGATGTCGCCCGCAGTGGCCAAACTGGTCGACCGCTTTGCACGGCAGGTTGCGTCGCAGCCAGCGGCAGCCGTAGTGGCTCCTGCAGCGGCTCCCGCATCGCCTGCCCTTTCGGCACCAGCAGCGGCGGCAGCACCTGCCGAAGTGTCTGCAGAAATCTCTGCAGAAGCCTCTGCAACCTGAGATTTCACCCCCAGGCGACCTCATCGAGGTCGGTCGTATTATTGGCGGCTGGGGGGTTAGGGGCTGGATCAAAGTTCAGCCCTTTTCGGGGTCTCCAGCCGATTCAGTTCTACTCGGGGTCCGTGACTGGTGGTTGCAGCCGGTCGTCGGTGTTCCCGGGAGGTCTACCGCGATCGTTCGACCCGGTGTGCAACATTCCATGGCAGCGCAGCCACTGCGAGTGGAGCGTGCCAGAGTGCATTCGGACAGCGTCGTGGCGCGCCCGATCGGGTTCGAGGATCGAACTCAGGCGGACGAAGTTCGGGGCCGTGTCGTCGCCCTTTCTCGATCTGTATTTCCGCCCGCCGGCGACGATTCATTCTATTGGGTCGACCTAATCGGTTGCACGGTCGTCAATACGCATGAGCAGATGCTCGGTGAGGTCATTGGTGTGGATGACCATGGCGCTCATGCCCTGCTTCAGGTGGCCACGGATCCGACAACCGGGGCTACCGCCGGCGCGACCTCCAGTACAACCGTGACGCGCCTGATCCCTTTTGTGTCCCACTTCGTCCTCAATGTTGACATGGCCGCTCGGCGGATTTTGGTCGATTGGGAACTGGATTATTAGTCGAGTGCCCGTGCCAACGCTCCGCATTGATGTCGTCACAATCTTTCCGGAAATGTTCGATGCGCTCGTCGGGCATGGAATTTCGGGCCGTGCGGCGGAACGGGCACTGTTTCAACTGCACCGCTGGAATCCGCGCGATCTGACCGAAGACGCTTACCGCCGGGTCGATGATCGGCCGTTTGGAGGGGGTCCCGGCATGGTGATGCTGGCCGAGCCGCTCGCTCGAACGCTGGACGCGATTTCGGAGGCGCAGCTTGAAGAGCGGGTGCGGAGCCAGGCTCGGGCGGATGTCAAGAAGGCGCCGGTGATTTACCTGTCTCCCCGGGGGGCACCTCTGACCCAACAGCGGGTCTGCGAACTGGCGGAATTGACTGAGTTGACCTTGTTATGTGGGCGCTATGAGGGAATTGATGAGCGGCTGTTGCGCGCGCGGGTTGACGAAGAAATCGCGATTGGTGACTTCGTGGTCTCGGGTGGCGAGTTGCCCGCGATGATGCTGATTGATGCCGTTGTTCGCTGGCTTCCGGGGGCGGTTCAGGATTTTGCGTCGGTTCAAGAGGACTCATTTACCCGCGGATTACTGGATTGTTCACACTACACCCGCCCTGAAGATTGGCGCGGTCTGCGAGTTCCAGAGGTTTTGATGGGCGGGCATCATGAGCGGATTCGCGAATGGCGGCGCCAAGAGGCGTTGTTGACAACGCAGCAACGACGTCCCGAACTCCTGGCCTCGGCAAGGAAGCAGGGGTGGCTCGATCCGGCCGATGAACGTGTGCTCTCGCAGATCGGGGATCAATCGAAAGCAACATGAGAAAACTGAATCACCGCACAGAGACCAGTCCGAAAGTGTGAATTTTGGGTTAAACTGGAGGGCTTTCGAGTAACCCGGCTGGTATTTCGAGTTCGCTCTCCAGACGACTCGTTTTCCGGTCACCATCCTCTGCCTGGCATTACAACAATTGGCGGGATCGTTACCACAACGGTTCTCGCACAAACCAGCGCATGATGGCCAAGGAGTCCTGCATGAATTTGATCGAACAACTTGAAGCCGAGGAAATTGCCCGGCTCGCCAAAGTGATTCCGGTTTTCGCACCCGGCGACACCGTAATCGTCAACGTCAATGTCGTTGAAGGAACCCGCAAGCGGGTGCAGTCTTACGAAGGCGTTGTCATTGCTCGGCGCAACCGCGGGCTGAACTCCTCGTTTATCGTTCGCAAGATTTCGTCGGGCGAAGGGGTTGAACGGACGTTTCAGCTCTATTCACCGATGATCGCTTCGATTGAAGTTAAGCGCCGCGGCGATGTGCGTCGCGCCAAGCTTTACTACCTTCGACAGCGTTCGGGCAAATCTGCCCGAATCAAGGAAAAGCTGCCAGGACGCCTGTCCCCTGCCGCTCGTGCGGCAGCGGTCGCTGCAAAAGCAGCTGCGCACCAGGTCGGGATTGCCGATGCGGCCGCTTTGGCTGCAGCGAGTGCGGCAGCGCCGACCGATACAACCCCAAGCGAGTGACGCGGCGGCGGGTGCCGCATTTCGATCCCGTCACCGCTCTTCGGGTGGAGGCGGGATCGGCGTTCTTGCCTGCCGTTCCGTTAGATCGGCTTGCGCCCAGCGCCCTGCGCAATCGCTTACAGGCGCAGCCGGACTGGTCCCCTGAATCTCACGGTGATCCACCCTTGGCTCAGGGGCCCGGGGATCCGGCTCGGGTTTTAACGCCTGCATCTGTTCTGATTCCGATCGTGATGCGATCAGCCTCGCCTACGATTTTGCTCACGCGGCGAACGGCGCATCTCAATGATCACGCGGGTCAGATTGCATTTCCGGGTGGGCGCCGCGACCCGGCCGATTTGAGTCCGCAGCACACCGCGTTGCGTGAGGCCCAGGAAGAAGTGGGTTTGAACCCGGAATTCGTCGAAGTTCTGGGCCAGATGCCCGACTACCGAACAATCACCCAATATGTGGTCACCCCAGTTGTTGCGTTGGTGCAGCCGGGTTTTAGCGTTGCCGTTGATCCGTTTGAAGTGGCCGAGGCGTTTGAGGTGCCGCTGGCATACCTGATGAATCCGGCAAATCATCATCAGCGCACTGTACCGGCTGGGCCCGAGGATCCTGGGGGCCGACGTTTCTGGGCGATGCCCTGGCAGGATAACGGTCAGGAATACTTTATCTGGGGAGCCACCGCGGCGATGTTGCGTAATCTGTACCATCTGCTCAGCGCCTGACGGACTCCACTCGTGGGACTTCTTGCCCTTCTGTTCGCCCTACTGATCGAGCAAGCCCGCCCACTGCGCGCGGGTCATTGGGTCGATCTTCAATTTGCCTGGATTGCGGATTGGGTCCGCCAGCATACCGATGCTGGGACGCGCGGGCACGGTCTGATGGGCTGGTGTGTCCTGGTCGGCTTGTCGGTCACGGGGGTGGGTTTGGTCCACTGGGGTTTGGGTAGCTTGCATGCGACGACGCAGTTCGCCTTCGACGTCCTTGTACTTTATGGAACCATTGGTTTTCGGCGCTTCAGTCAGGCGTTCAGCGAGATTCAGGTTGCCCTGGCAGCGGGCGATACAGCCGGAGCACGCGAGTCGTTGACGCGCTGGATCCGCGAACTCGATCCGGGTTTTGTGGCCAGTACGGCGCCTGTCAGCGAGGTCTGCCGGGTCGCGATTGCCCACGCTCTGGTCGCCGCGCATCGCCACGTCTTTGCACCTATTTTCTGGTACCTCGTGTTGCCTGGACCAATCGGCCCCGTACTTTATCGCGCGGTCGAGACTCTCGCGCAGCGTTGGCGCGACCCTCGGGGCGGGGAGGCATACGGTCACTTTGCAGTTCAGGCCTATCGGGTACTTGATTGGCTCCCATTGCGCCTGACGGCCGCCGGGTTTGCGATCGTCGGCAATTTTGAGGATGCCGCCTACTGCTGGCGCGGGGCCCGCAGTCGGCAATCAGCTGGCGCCTGGGACCCTCAGCGTGCGTTGGTTCTGGCGGCCGGCGGTGGCGCGATTGGCGTCCGCATCGCTGACCCAGAGCTCGAAGCGGATTGGGCGCGCAGTGAACTCGGTTTTGACTGGTCGGGTGCAGTAGCCGATCCGTCGGCCTTGC
>CAIPGD010000287.1 GCA_903864485.1 uncultured bacterium
ACAGGCGCTGACACCCAAGTCTATGCGCGTGCCGGAGAGGCGCGGCTGACCTGCGTCTTTGCAGACCGCCATCACTTTGGCACAGGCGACCAGATTCATTTGGTACCGCATCCGGATCGCACCCATCTGTTTGATGAACAATCCGGGCGCACGCTAATGCCTCGACCCCATTAATCACGTTCTTTAGCATCCAAAAACCTATACCCAAGGAGACTTTTAATGAGCAAGATTGATCACGAGAGCGGCAGCCGCCGCGAGTTTCTACAGGGCAGCGCTGGCCTAGCGACAGCAGGCACCCTGAGCGCCACCACACTCGGCATTGGCGGCCTGACCACAGAAGCGTTGGCCCAAGCGCAGCCGGCCGCGGCATTTAAACCTGTCCCCGAGAAGGGCGCGAAGCTGAGGGTCCTGCGTTGGAAACGGTTCGTTCAGGGCGATGAAGACCAGTGGATGGCCAACACCAAAAAATTCACTGAAAAAACCGGCATCGAAGTTCGGATCGATAACGAAGGCTGGGAAGATGTCCGCCCCAAAGCCGCGGTCGCAGCCAATATCGGCAGCGGCCCAGACATCATCATTGGCTGGTTTGACGATCCGCACCAGTATCCCGACAAGCTCGTCGACGTCACCGATGTCGCAACCTATCTGGGTAACAAATATGGTGGCTGGTATGACTTATCCAAGCGCTACGGTACCCGCAACAACAAGTGGATCGCCGTACCGCTTGGCGTTATCGGCAATGCGATCGTTTACCGCGAGAGCCATGTCAAAGACGCCGGCTTCGACGGCATTCCGAAAGATACCGCCGGCTTTCTGAAGCTCTGTCAGGCCCTCAAGGCCAAAGGAACACCACCGGGCTTCGCGCTCGGCAAAGCCGTCGGTGATGGCAACAACTGGGCGCACTGGCTGCTCTGGAGCCATGGCGGCAAGATGGTCGATGAAAAAGGCAATGTCATCATCAACTCGCCCGAGACGATCGCCTCGCTTGAATATGCTAAACAATTGTATGAAACGTTTGTACCTGGCACGCTCGGCTGGTTAGATCCGAACAACAACAAGGCGTTCCTGGATGGGCAGATCAGCCTGACCGCGAATGGTATTTCGGTCTACTACGCCGCCAAGAATTCGCCTGAGCCGCGCCTGCAAGAACTGGCCAAGGACATCAACCATGCACGATTCCCAATCGGCCCCGTGGGCAAGCCCACGGAGCTGATGCAGGTCACGCAAATGATGCTGTTCAAGCACTCCAAATTTCCGAATGCGGCCAAGGCCTACATCGCATTCATGATGGATGCAGATCAGTACAACCCCTGGATGCAGGCCGCGATCGGGTACGTGAGCCAGCCTCTGAAGGCCTACGAATCAAATCCGGTCTGGACTTCCGACCCCAAGCACACGGTCTATCGCGACGGCGCGAAGATCATGCTTGACCACGCCCATGCGGGTCCGCTGGGCTTGGCCTCGGCCTCGGCCATGGCGGACTACATTGTCTTGGACATGATCGCGGAAGCCGCAAGCGGTTCGAAGTCGCCCAAAGAGGCGGCCGAGCGGGCCCAGAAGCGCGCGGAGCGCTACTACAAGGTCTAACCGACCCGCGAGGGAAGAGGGGTGCACGCTGGCCCCTTGCCCGCCGGCCCCCCCCCGTTTTTTCAACCACGCTTCTCTTTATCGCATCCTGAAGTCCCCGATACATGACCACCCAACCGCCTGGTCTGACCGCCAGAATTGCCCGACAACTCGACAACCGAAACGTCCTCGGGTTCCTTTTCATGGCGCCCGCCGGCATCCTACTGGTCCTGTTTCTGACCTATCCATTGGTCCTCGGGACCTGGCTCGGCTTTACCGACGCCAAGGTGGGCCGCGCAGGCGTATTTGTCGGGCTGGATAACTTTGCCTATCTGGTCACCGATCCGGTTGCCCAAATCTCGCTTTTCAATACCCTGGTTTACACCTCGATAGCTTCGGTACTCAAATTCGGGCTTGGTCTGTGGCTCGCGCTCCTGCTCAACCGCAACCTGCCGTTCAAGAGTTTTTTTCGTGCCGTCATCCTGCTGCCCTACATCGTGCCGACCGCACTGTCAGCGATCGCATTCTGGTGGCTTTACGATGCGCAGTTTTCAGTACTAAGTTGGGCCCTGACCCGACTTGGATGGATCGATCGTTATATCGATTTTCTGGGTGACCCCTGGAACGCCCGCTGGTCAACGATCGCCGCCAACGTCTGGCGCGGCGTTCCCTTTGTGGCGATCTGTTTGTTGGCTGGCCTGCAAACCATTTCACCAAGCCTGCACGAGGCCGCCGCGCTCGATGGCGCGACCGCGTTCCAACGGTTCAGGTACGTCACACTCCCACTGCTGACCCCGATCATTGCGGTTGTCATGACATTCTCAGTGTTGTTCACCTTTACCGATTTTCAGCTGATCTACGTGCTGACGCGGGGCGGGCCACTAAACGCCACCCACCTAATGGCCACCCTGTCGTTTCAGCGCGCCATCCCAGGCGGATCGCTGGGCGAAGGGGCCGCACTGGCGACGCTGATGATTCCATTTCTTCTCGCGGCCATCCTGTTCAGTTATTTCGGGCTCCAGCGGCGCGCCTGGCAACAAGGAGGCAAAGATGTCTAAGTCCGACGATAACGCCCCGGTTGGGATGCAATTCCTCGAATCGCTTCCACAACGCTGGATCACCCTCTATCTGCCGATGGGCGTGTTCCTGTTTGTGTTGTTGTTTCCGTTTTATTGGATGGTCATCACGTCCGTCAAACCGAACGCCGAATTGCTATCGCGTGCGGGCAATCCGTTCTGGGTATTTGCACCGACACTGGCTCACTTCAAGAAGTTGATTTTTGATACGCCGTATCCAGAATGGCTTCTAAACACCGTGATTGTCTCGGTCACATCGACCTTCGTCTCCCTTGCTTGCAGCGTGTTTGCAGCCTATGCCATCGAGCGTCTTCGATTTAAAGGATCTCGCGGCGTCGGGCTTGCCATCTTCCTCGCCTACCTCGTACCGCCATCCATTCTGTTCATCCCACTGGCGGCGATCGTTTTTCAGCTCGGCCTCTTCGATACGCGTTGGGCTCTGATTCTGACTTATCCGACCTTCCTGATCCCGTTCTCGACCTGGCTTCTGATGGGCTACTTCCGTTCAATCCCGTTTGAGCTCGAAGAATGCGCACTGATCGACGGCGCAACTCGATGGCAGACACTCACCAAAATCATTCTTCCGCTATCCGTACCGGGCCTGATCTCGGCGGGCATTTTCGCGTTCACGCTCAGCTGGAACGAATTCATCTATGCCCTGACTTTCGTCAGCTCATCCGAAGTCAAAACGGTCCCAGTGGGCGTTGTGACAGAGCTTGTCGAAGGGGATGTCTATCACTGGGGCGCATTGATGGCGGGGGCCCTCCTGGGCTCACTCCCCGTCGCGGTGATCTATTCTTTTTTTGTGGAGTATTACGTGTCCGGCATGACCGGCGCGGTCAAAGAATAACGAGACCACCGGCTCGATACCCAGCGCTGCAGCGGTCGCTCGACGCCGCGATGAAAGGCATCGCCCAGCACCATACTGGAGACCCAGAGTACGAAGGCTAAGGACAAGGCGTGATGGAATTGGTCGAGCTCGAGTTCAATCCACAGCGCGGCGCCCACAACAATCATGCCAAAGTGCACCAGAAAGAGGGCATACGAACTATCTCCCATGCGCTTTAGAAAACCCATTAGGCGATCGGACTCGACCCGCCACCCTGAACCGAAAAACAGCAGGGACGCAGTCAGCATGGCCAGGATCAGTCGATCGCGTGGAAAGTCCACATAGGCCAACACGGCGGCCACCATGACCCAGATCAAGGTGCGCTTCGCAAACCGGTCTTCCCGCGCCCAAGCTGCTAA
>CAIPGD010000288.1 GCA_903864485.1 uncultured bacterium
GGTCCCGTGTTGAAATCCCGCGACATTTCGCCATGACCCCGTCGACCACGCCATCGCTGCAGAATTTTGAAAGGCCAATTCGGGTTTGATGGGTCCAGTGACAAGAAGGGTTAAGACCGCGGCGACCAGGGCGCGCCGACGTGCGCGCTCGCTCAGCGTGGATGCCCCGAGCGCGAGGAGTGCGCCGCAGAGCAGGCCACCCAGAGCGCCGGCGGATACCCAGTGATCGGTCGCGCCCTCGGGCATCAGCGTGCCCACGAGGAGGCTTCGACCCGCGAGCGCTGTCACCACGACGGCTCCGGCGATCGCGGCGCGGGGGGCCGGGTTACGGGTGCAACGGGTCACGATTAACATCACGGCAACGAGAGCAGCGATCACCGTGAGTGACTCCAGTAGTGCGGCGGCAGTGAGTCCGGTCAACCCGGTGGTGATTCCGGCGAGGTGGGGCATGGGGTTGAAATTGCCCAGATCGCTCCAGGGCAGTTGCTGTTCCCCCGCGCTGAATAATCGAGACTGTGGTGCGATTTGCGACAAAATCCAGGCAGCTAGTAGCAACCAGCCGGGATACGAACCAGTAGCAAACCAACGCCCGAACCAGGCATTGAGGCGGGCCTGGCCAATCAACCGCGGCGCCAGTAGCGCGCCTGCCACCGCGCCGATCAGCGCTCCCGATCCGTTCGCCAAGACATCGAGACGCGAGGGAATGCGCGAGGGCAGCCAGCTTTGCAGGGCTTCAAGGCTAAGCGAGACCGTGAAACCCGCAACGACCGTCCAAACGATGGATTGCCGGGCGCCCGCTCTCGGCCAAGTTGTGAGAGCGCCGAACAGTCCGAATGGAACATACGCCAGAACGTTCAGCAAAACATCCGATAGGGTCCACCAGCGGGGCCAGGGTTCGGTCAGAAATGCCAGTGGGTCGAGACCTCGTGCGGTCCAACTCGTAATCGGAAACAGCGACCCGATGGCGAGTGCCACGACCCAGGCTGCCCAAGCCCCGGGCGCGATTGGCGATGGCCGGGTGGGCAAATGACGGTCGATCAAACGCCTCACAGTCCGCACCTCATTCTGAACCCCAGTGTAGCCCCCATGCAGGACCGCTATGATCGCGGATTGTCCTCTTAAGGCTCCAGTGTCTCCAATGTCGACCGTGACTCCGGGCTTGCCTGTTCGCACGGAGCGGAATCCGAAGCATGCCTCGGCCCACGCTCTTGAGCGCGCATTGTGCAACGAGCCTGCCTTGAGCAGGTGGGCGCTCGCTCAGGGCCAGGATCTGGTGCAAGCGGGGCTGTTGGTCGACTGGATTGATCAGACCGGATCGACCAACGCGGACTTGTTGAACAAGCCCTTCAATCGTGATCCGGTCGGGCCTCGGGTCTTGGTGAGTCGGATTCAGACCGGTGGGCGCGGCCGGATGGGACGCCCGTGGACAACGGTTCCTGGGGCCTCGCTCGCGCTGTCGGTCGCGTTCGAACGGCGCGTGCCGAGTTCGAATTGGCAAGGGCTGTCGATTGCCGTTGGCGCGGTTCTGGTGGAACAGTTGATCTCGTCAAAGGAAGCGCCCCCATCCTTGAAATTGAAATGGCCAAATGACTTATGGATCGACGGTCGGAAAGTCGGCGGCATTCTGATTGAAGTGCGCCGAACGTCCGGTGCGGGACAGGGTGGTCAGGGCGCTCAGGGCGCTCAGGGCGACGAAAGTTCTCCGGCCGTACCGATCGAACGGGTTGTGATCGGGGTCGGCCTGAACCGGTTTGATCACCCCGCCCTCGCCGCGCTGGGGGTCCCGGCGGGAGCGCTCAAGCGCGGGCCAGTTTCGGAATCGGCTGGGGATCCGATCGATCTTGCTGCTCGAGTCGTTGCGGCCATTTTGGAGGCCAGCATCCGACTCGAGACGCGGGGTCTGGCGGATCTGCTGCCCTTGTGGCGCGCCCGCGATGCGTTGGTTGGATTGCCTGTGCGGGTCGAGGACGCTCGCGCCCCCGCATGGTCCGGTATTGCGGCCGGAATCGACGACCGCGGCGCCCTGCGAGTCCGCTGCGCAGGGAACCCACCGCAGATTCGCATCGTCATCGCGGGTGATGTGTCGGTGCGCCCGCAGGACATAGGCCCAGCGGCGGAGCAGGCCGTCGCGCTGGCCCCGAAAGAGACCCATGTTGGATTCACCGATGGACTCACCGATGGACTCGCCGATGGACTCGCCGATGGACTCGCCGATGGACTCGCCGATGTACTGACCTATGGCTCCCTGATGTTCGAGCCAGTCTGGTCCGCGGTGGTCACCGGGCAATATTCGAGCCGGTCCGTTCGGGTTGACGGCTGGCAGCGCTTTGTAATTCCGGGCGAGGACTACCCCGGCGCCGTCCTAAGCGCAGGAGCCTCCATGGCGGCCGTTCTTTGGAAAGGTGTCGGCGCAGACGATCTGGGTCGTCTAGACGAATTTGAAGGGGATCAGTACCAGCGCGTCCCGGTTGTTGTCGGCCCCGAGGGAAGTCCAGCCTGGATCTATGCGTGGCGTGGGCAGCGACCGTTGGACAGCACCCTTTGGGACCCGGACGCCTTTGCGCAGCCCGAGGTCATGGCGCGGTTTTTAGCGAAGCACTTTCCTGCGGACCCGCCTAAACCTTCTTAACCCCTTAAGCTCACCTATGCCCCGGCGCGAACCCGCCCCAGGAGCGCCGTGGTTGAACGGTCGTGGCAGAACGGGATCGATACAACAGCGCCACCGGTTGCGAGAACCTCCGGGGCGCCGACGATTGCGTCAACCGACCAGTCGCCGCCTTTGACCAGGATGTCTGGGCCGATCGCGCGAATGAGTTCGATGGGCGTATCGCCTTCAAACCAGGTCACCAGGTCGACCGATTCCAAGGCGCAGATCACCGCGAGGCGATCGGTCAGTGGGTTGATCGGCCGGTCCGCCCCTTTGCCCAGCCGGCGCACAGATGCGTCGTCGTTCAGGGCAACGATCAGACTTGCGCCGAGTGCCCGTGCCTGCGCGAGATACGTGACATGGCCCCGGTGTAATAAGTCGAAAACCCCGTTGGTAAAAACGCGGGGCCGCGGTAATGCCCGGAGGGCATCGACGAGATCCTGGGCCGAATGGAGTTTTCGTTCGTGGGAAGGATTGCCCGCGGCAGCAGCGACGCGCTCCGGGGCTAAGGGTCCTGCAATCCGATCCGCGGTGATCATCCCGCCGTCGGGGCGATCGCAGGCACTAAAGCGCCGGCTGCCAGGCTGGCGAGGAGCTCTTTGCGATAACGGTTAAGGGCGGTTGCGTTCTCGAACGGCCGGCCGAAAAGCAACGACATGTTGTGCAGAATCCGATCCACGACCTTGCCTTCCCAGACCGCATCGAACCGGATTTGCTCGTCGAGCCAGCGCTCGAGCCAACCCGGCTCGGGCAATCGACTTTGGACGGTGTCATTGGGGAACAGCGACTGGTTAACATGCAGGTTGGTGGGATGCAGGGCCTGCGCGGTGCGGCGCGCCGATGCCATCAAGACCCCTACCTTTGCAAAAGCCGCGCGGGCGCTGTCGCCGACATCGACCAGGGCCTTGCGCATGTACTGAAGGTAAGCACCGCCATGGCGGGCTTCGTCGCGCGAAATAATGTCGTAGATGGCCCTGATCACGGGTTCGGTATGCCACTCGGCAGCTCTTCGGTACCAGTGATTCAGACGGATTTCGCCGCAAAAATGCAACATCAGCGTCTCGAGCGGAGGCGCCGGGTCGAACTCGAATCGAACGGCGTGCAGTTCGGCTTCGGTGGGCATCAGATCCGGACAAAAACGACGGAGGTATTCCATCAGGACCAGCGAGTGTTTTTGCTCTTCGTAAAACCAGACCGACATGAACGCAGAAAAGTCGCTGTCATGGCGGTTGTCGCGCAGGAACATTTCTGTGGCTGGCAACGCGGCCCATTCAGTGATGGCGTTCCACTTGATCGTCTGCGCCTGTTCAGGCGACAGCTTGGAGGCGTCGAACTGATCCCAGGGCACATCGTTATCCATGCTCCAACGCACGCGCTCAAAGGATTTGAACAGATCTGGGTAAAGCATGACAGTGGGCCATCTACGTTGGAAGGGATTGAGGCACCCTCAAGGATAACAGGGTGGGATCGGAGCTGCCCCCGCCTCACGCAGTCGTCGCATCACGGGTCCGATCAATGGGAGTTGTTCATAGAACTCGGCGGCGGCATCCCAGTAGTCGCGGTGCAGACTGACCCGGCCGTCGGGCGCAAAAACCAGACGGGTTGCCCCGTGGATGCGTTGATCTGAGTCGGTCGTGCGCTGTAGCCAGGTGTTGCGGAAGCGAAACCTGAAGTCCCAGGTCAGCATGGCCTGGTCTGCATCGCCGATGGCAGTGAGCACCTCGAAGCGGGGATTCTCCAGACGTTCGAACATGTGCTTGAAGATTTGTTGGATCGGTGCAATCCCGTGGACTGCATTGAAAGGATCCACAAATTCGGCGTCCTCGCAGTAGTGGTCGGCGAGGTGCGCGATATCGGCTGGCGAGATCGTACTGAATAGACGCGCGATTCTCTGGATTGGGATCACGGGATGATCGATCGGGTCGAATGGGCGCTTCATCACATCCTCGATCCAACGATGGTTACAGGCCAGTGGTGCGGCGAATCACCGCAAACCAACATCGAATCGGGAGCAAACGCAAGAACTTCAGCACGCCCGTGAAACGGCGGGGGAAGTGGATGTTGAACTCCCCGGCGCTAATTCCGGCCAAAATTCTGAGCGCTGCTTCGTCCGCGCTGATCAGTGCCGGCATCGTGAACGTATTGGTCGCGGTTGCAGGCGTATCGACAAACCCCGGATTGACCACGGCCACTCCAATGCCGCGGGGGTTGAGGTCGATCCAGAGGGTTTCGGCCAAGTGGTTCAGAGCGGCCTTGGTCTGGCCGTAAGCGAGCGCTTTGGGCATGCCGCCCCAACCCGCGACGCTGGCCGTCAAGACCAACTGTCCGCGGCCTTGATCTAGCAAGACTGGCAAAACCGCAGCGAGCAGGTTGAGGGCGCCAATTTGGTTTATTTCGATCGTGCGGCGGGCGGCCGCGAGGTCAAAATTGTCGGCGCGCATCGGCACCCAGAGGGCTGCGAGCCAGATCACGACGTCGACGCCACCCCATGCCGCAACGATCGCGTCACGGGCCGCTGCGAGCGCGCCTGCATTCGTGACGTCCAGCGGCAGAACCAGCGCATCAAACGGGCGTTGATCCGGGCGTTGATCCGGGCGTTGATCCGGGCGTTGATCCGGACCGCCACCGACCTCGTCGAGGACATCGTGCAAGGATTGTTCACGGCGCGCTGAGACGGCGATTCGGGCGCCGCGACGGGCGAGTTCGCGCGCGAGTGCTGCGCCGATGCCGCTGGAGGCGCCGACTAGCCAGACCCGCTGATCCCGCCACTCTTTGATGGGGGGGTTCAGGGGTCCAAACAGTCCGTTAAGCGACATGGGTCTGTCTCACAAGCACGACTTGGGGTTCGGGCGGGATCAAGCCAAGCATCGCACACGCCAGGAGTTTGAGGCCGCAGGGTACCGCTGCATAGACGAGTGAGAGGGCGATCTCCCCGCCGGCTTGGCCCGGTTGGTAGCCGGACAGGTCGAGCAACGGCAATGCGACACCTGCGGCAATGGCGAGGGTTGCTTTGGTCGCAAGGTTCCAGAGGCCCACATAGGCGCCGCTGGCCGGGCCGCGATCGCCGTGGTCGGCAATCACTTGGGCGAGTAGGGCACCTGGGATGGCCAGATCGGCGCCGAGTGCGAACCCCGTCACAAAACAGACCGCACCAAATGCCCAGACATCGCCGGAACCGAGACCGAGTGCCCAGGCGAAACCCGCCACGGAAAGTCCCATCCCGGCGAGCCAGGCGAGGCGCAGACCGATTTGGCGGGCCACGACAACCCAGATTGGCATGCCCAACGCACCCGCCAAAAAATATGTCGCTAAAAAAACTGGGGTCACTTCCTCCGCGTGCAGCACGTCGCGCACAAAGAACAGAAGGAGCGTGGCGGGGATCGCTGCGGCGACGCCGTTGGTGACAAAGATGACGATCAGGCGCCGGAATGCCGTGTTACTCCGTACCCTTGCCCAGGACCCGGAGTATCCAGGGGTTTCGGTAGGTCTCATCGGCGCGGGGGTTGCGCGTAGCAGCAGCAGACCAGCCACGATGGTGGCGCTCACGAAAATGATTCCCAGGGCATCGCGTTGGGTTGGATCGAGAAACGCCGTTGCCACCAGGACCCCTGCCAGCCCAAACCCCTCGCGCCAAGCGGTGACCCGCGTGCGCGACGCGGCGTTTTCGCCGAGGTCAGTCCCCCACGCCTGGTAGGCGATCGAAGCCAGGCTGTAGGCGATGTAGGTCGCGATCGACCAGAGGCCAAGCCAAAGTGCCAGATTGGCGCCGACCGCGGCGCCCGGTGGGTGCAACAAGGCCCAGAAGCCGGCCGCAAGAACGGGCAAGGCCGCGAGAATCCAGCGGCGATGAACGAAACGTCGTTGCCGCGCCAGCCATAGACCAATCAACGGATCCGCGGCGGCGTCGACGCAGCGGGCGCCAAACAGTACCGCCCCCACGAGCGAGAGCGTCAAACCTGCGCTGCCGTAGAGCGCTGGCAGGACGACAAAGAGCGGTAGTTCAAGCAGAGCCAGCGGCAGCCGCAATCCGCCATAGCAGGCGAGTGCAAAGGCCGACAGCCCCGTCGCCGATAGCCCAGTTTCAGACGGGGAGTTGGGGATTGGCGAGGGATTATCGGTGGGTGAGGACAAACTGAATCACATCGGTATCGCCGGTGCGAAAGCCGGCTTCGCAATACGACAGATAGAAACGCCACATGCGGACGAATCGATCATCAAATCCCAGCGCTGGAAGCGCGTCCAGGCAGTCGAGAAAGCGTTCGTGCCAGAGGGCCATCGTCTTGGCATAGTCTGCACCGAAGGCATGTCGCTCGACGACCTGCAACCCGGCCCGGGCCGCCTCGCGCTCAAAAACCGAGGGCGAAGGCAGCATCCCACCAGGGAAGATGTGCGTCTGGATGAAGTCCATGGTACGCCGGTAGCGCTGAAAACGATCGTCATGAATCGTGATTGTCTGAACCACGGCGCGTCCCCCCGGGGCAAGCAATCGGGCGACGGCCGCAAACCAGGTTGCCCACCAGCGTTCGCCAACCGCTTCGAACATTTCGATCGAAACAATCGCATCGAATTGCCCCTTCGTATCGCGATAGTCTTGGAGGCGCAGATCCGCTTTGGCATCCAGGCCCACCTTTCGCAGTCTGGCCTGGGCCCAAGCATGCTGCTCGAGTGACAGGGTGAGGCCCGTGACATGATGGCCAGCGCGGGAGGCGGTTTCGGCGAATCCACCCCACCCGCAACCGATTTCAAGCAGCCGTGCGGCGGGCGCCGCCGCGGTACGCTCGAGTGCGAGCGCATATTTTGCCCGCTGCGCGTCGGCGAGGCTGCGATCAGGATCGCCCTGAAAACACGCGCTCGAATACGTCATGGTTTCGTCGAGCCAGAGCGCATAAAACGCATTGCCCAAGTCATAGTGAGCGGCAATATTGCGCCGTGACCCCGCCAGCGAGTTGTCGCGCAGGATCAAATGCCGCAGCCGATCCAGCAGTTGGCCAAACCAAGTGCCGAAGACGGCGGACTCGAGCACGCTGCGATTAAGCGAGGCGAGCATGATCAAGCCGGTGAGATTGTCGGTGGTCCATTCACCGTCGATCCACGCTTGCGCGAAGCCCACATCGCCGCGCCGCATCAAGGCCGTGATCGGATTCCACGACGCGAGTTGGAGTGACACTTGCGGTTCGCCGCCGGGGCCAAAATCTTGCACCCGACCCTGTGGATCAATCAGGCGGAGCCTTCCCGTATGCAATTGCGCCAGCATGCGCGTCAGGGCGATGGCTGCGACCGGCAGTCGAGCAGGTTGCTGGGGAATGGAGACGGACCGCGAGTGGCCCGGCTGCATCGGATCAATCGAGGACATCAGGACGGGCTCCGGGTAATCAAGGTCGAGGGCGGAATGGGCTTTGAGAAGAACGGGACCCGACGGCGCCAAAGCGCAAAGGCCTGCGCGTGGATACGGGCGATCACGCCCAGCGTAAAGAGCGGGTATCGCAGCAATGCGCGAAGGGCCGACGCTCGATCAAGAGCCTCGGGTGTTCCTGACAGGCTGGTCCGCAGAAGCGCCTGGCCGGCAGCCGTGTCGAGATCGATGCGGGCGACCCAGCGGTCCTGGCGCCCATGAAATCGAAAGCGATAGCGGCCTTCAATCGCCGCAAACGGCGAGACGTGAAAGGCTTTGCCGGCGCTCAGCTCCGCGCCGCCGCGCAGGGGTTCGCCGCGTTGATGCAAAAGGTACCCGTGGCGCTCGCCAAACGTATTGTGTACCTCGGCCAGGACGGCGATGCGCTGCCCGGCCGCGTTGTGGCAATGCCAGAAACTGACTGGCTTGAAGCTGTAGCCAAAGACTCTGGGAAAGGTGTCGAGCCAGATCGGCCCGTCTGCGACCAAATTGGATTCGGCCAGCCGTTCGCGAATCCAGGTCTGACAAGGCGTTCTACCATCGCCGTGGTCGGATTCATGAAAGGACAAGGGCGCGGCCCGATTCAGCCCAAAGAGACGGGTGGCGGACTGCAGCTGATCGAGGCGGTGAATCGGCACCCGGATAAAGAATGCCGGGTAGTTAAAAGCGTGGACGACCGGCGACAAGCGGGTGTGGCGCACTTCTCCGAACGCGATTTGCAGGCCAGCGGGCGCCGTCGGGGTTCGGGTTGTCGATAAGCGCATCAAAATCCTTGGGCAATCGTCAAGCGACGAGCGCCTCAGGCACTTGACGTACCCGCTCCGCTCCGTGGGACGCACTGTTTTCTTGATCTTGGCGACCAAGCTGCGCCAGAATCGCATCGGCCGCTTCCTGGCCGGCCCTCAGGCCGTCCTCATGGAATCCGTATGCCGCCCACGCGCCCGCGAACCAAACCCGGTTCTTCCCTTGAATGGTCGGCAACGCTTCTTGTGCCGCGAGTGCCTCCAGATCAAAGACCGGGTGGGCGAAGTCAAAACGGCCCAAAACGCTCGATGGTGCGGGCTCGGTTAATGGATTCAGGCTCACAAACAAGGGCTGTTTGAAGGGGAGCGGCTGGAGTTCCTGGAGCCAGTACGAGACGGACACCGACGCGGGGGCCGAAGCGGCTCCTTTCGAGCCGGGCTTGGCACCGCGCGAATGCTCGCCGCGGTGCGTCAGGTAATTCCAGGCCCCCCAAGCCCTTCTGCGCCGTGGCATGAGTGCCGGATCGGTGTGCAGGATGGCCTGGTTTGACTGGGTGCGCAGCGCACCGAGAATCCGGGACTCCGCCGGGGTCGGGTGCTCAAGAGTCGCGAGGGATTGCCCGGCATGGGAGGCCATCAACACGGCGTCGAATGGCGCCGCTTCGGCCCCCGACCCCTTGGTTTGTGCCGTGACCCAAACTTGATTTTCCGCTCGGCTGACCCGGGTGACGCGACTATTCAAGTGGACTTGGCCACCCTGTGCGCGCAAGCGCTTCAGGACAGCGTCGACATACTGACGAGACCCGCCCGCCACCGTGTACCACTGCGGTCGGTCGAAAATCTGCAGGAGACCGTGGTTGTCACAAAAGCGGGCAAAGCTGACTGCCGGAAATCCTAAAATGGTCTCCACTGGGCAAGACCAGATCGCACCGGCCATTGGGAGCAAGTAATCATCGCGCAGGGCTTGACTGTAGTTGCCCCGGCGCAGGAGGTCTTCAAGCGTCAGTGCCCGCGACGCTTCGGAGGGCGTGCGCGCGAGCGCGGTCGCCTCGCGATTAAAGCGCAGCATGTCAAACAGCATGGTCCAAAACCGGGGGCGGACCAGGTTGGTGGGCTGGGCGAAAACCGCTCGCAGATCGTCTTTGCCGCACCACTCCAGATCGTCTGGACCGATCGAGACGGCAAAGCTCATGTTGGACGGCGCGGTCTCGACCTTCAGGTCGTCAAACAGGGCGAGTAATCGGGGGTAGGTCCGATGATTGAAGACCAAGAAGCCGACATCGACCGGGTGGGTGACGCCCTCGAGCGTGACATCGACGCTGTGGGCATGTCCGCCAGCCACAGTCCCCGCGTCGTAAAGCACGACCTCGCAACTTGGTGCAAGCCGGTGTGCAGCGCCGAGCCCGGTAATTCCTGCGCCGACGATTGCAACCCTTGGCCTGGCGCCGTCCGCACGCAAGATCACGCAGCGGCCCGGGTTCCAGTTTTGTCGTGTTCAATCCGTGCGTAGGCCGAGTGATTGTGGATTGACTCGAAGTTTTCGCTGTCTACCGCCCAGGCTTCGATCACCTCGATCGCGTCGAGAGCGAGCGCGACGTCACGAACCAGATCTTCGACGAATTTAGGGTTGTCGTAGGCGCGTTCGGTGACGTATTTCTCGTCAGGGCGCTTGAGCAAGCCCCAAAGTTCACAGGAGGCTGCCTGTTCCGCGATCCGGATCAAATTTTCGACGGCCAGGGTTGAGCCAGGGACCAGGCGAGCTTCGATCGTGACGTGCGAACGCTGGTTGTGGGCGCCATAGTCGGAAATCTTCTTCGAACAAGGGCAGAGACTCGTGACCGGTACCACCACGCGCAAAGTCACTCGGGTCACGCCTCCTGCGCGACGCGCCGTCAGCGTCACGTCATGGTCAAGCAGGCTCTCTACGCCCGACACGGGGGCCGCCTTGCGCACGAAGAGGGGGAACTGAAGAATGATGTCGCCGCTGTCGGCCTCGAGTCGAGCCAGCATAACCTCCAGCATCGAGGCCAGTTCCAGGGGGTCGACCGGGGTCTTGTGGGCATCCAGGACTTCGAGGAACCGAGACATATGGGTTCCCTTGACCTCCGCAGACAATCCGACGGTCATTTCAATCATGGCGACGGAAGGCTGTGGCCCCGCTGCTGTCGCGATCATCAGAGGGTGTCGGACGCCACGGATTCCAACACGCTGGATGGCGAGTTGTCGGGTGTCGGCGTTCGACTGGACGTCGGGCAGTTGGAATTTTTCAGGCGCATTCATCTCGGAAACTCCGTTAATCGGCAGGGAAAAGCAGTCTCGGTCGGATCGGAACCGCGACGCACGGACCCCGCCAGCAGGTGTCCGGACGACTGATAAGACGCTGTGACTTAATTTGGTCTGCGGGAAAACATAAACCTATCAAAGATCCCAAGACCCGATTGCGGCCGCGGGTATTCCGTTGCCGCCAAAAAACCAAGGGTTGGATCAAACGCTCTGCAGGCCAATAATTCTGTGGCGTTAATTCGCGGTCGGTCAAGCCCGGGAAATTCCGCAGGCCGGAGGCCCGAAGTAACCGCGCTCAATTCCAGCATTTTTTCCCGTCAGGCGGGCCCAAAGCCCGAGTCAGCTCGGGGACCCCCTCGTTGAGTTGGCGCGACCGTTTTTTAGGGCCTCACCGCCATCAACCGCCTGGTTCGGGGGCGATGGCGTGGTAGCGCTGCGGCCCAATTCGGCGTCCTCGTTCGCGCTTGAAGGCCCGGTTGGGTGATGGGGTGACTTGGTGGTGGGGGCCGGTTGAGCCGCCTGCGTCATCTGGCGAAAAGGTTGCTGCAGAAAGTCCCACCAAAGCGCCGCTTGGGCCGCCGCGATTGACGACCCTGGTGGCATACCCGCCGCTGGCCCGAGATTGGGGCTCGGGTTCGCCGATGGCCTGATTGGTTGGTTAGTCAGTGGGTTGGCCGGTGGGTTGAACGGTGGGCTGGCCGGCGGACTTGCAACCATTGCTCCGGCTTTGGTGAATGCCTGAAAAGCCGCCACAGTATTGCGTTGGATTTCCAGCGTCTGGATCGTCGTCTGCAACATGGTCTGGTTCAACTGCAACCACTGCTCGACGACCCGAAGGTCCGCAATCCGACGGTCAATTTCGCCGATGTCCATCGTGGGTTGAAGCGAAGAAGGAACGTTCATTCCGGACCAGGTCTTGCGCATCATCTCGAGGGCGTCGAACATCGAACTCAAACCGGGACCATCTGCTTGGGTTGCCATGTCTAGCCTTGCTCGCGAGTGTGGGCCTGCAAAATGCTGGCCTTATTGCGTTGGACGATAGCAGATGCATGGAGGCGCGCGCCGACACCTTGCGGCCCACCAAAAACCTTCACACCCTTGTAAGTACATGTAAAAAGTGTTTGCCCGGGTAAAACGGCGTGCACCGAGCGTGCGAAAGGGGTGTGATGACTTCTTTCAAATCTTCAAAACCCGGCGGGACCCACTTACCCGACTCACTTTCGCGACTCACCTTCGCGACTCACCTTCGCGACTCACCTTCGCGACTCACCTACCCGACCCACCTTCGCGACTCGTTTTCTGGAGGCAACCAAATCATGACTCTCAAGTTAATCCCACACCAGCCAACGATCAATCCGATAACGGTCCGAAATTCGAAGAATTTGGCGTTTGGTCGGGCGATTTTTATCGTGATTACGGGCGGATTGCTATTGGCAACGGGGGCTGGCGCCCAAACATCCGAAGTTCGAACCGATCCTCGAACTGAAAGCCGGCCCGAACCCAGGTCCGACAGCGTCATCGAATCCCAGCGAGCGCCTGGTCCGATGAATCACCACCGTCCGGGCTGGCATGGTCCCGGACATGGTCATAGGCATGGACATGAACATGGACATGGTCAGGGCCAGGGCCAGGGCCAGGGCCAGGGTTTTCGTCATCCGATGATGGGCTGGATGCTGGGTCGACTGGATACCGACCGCGATGGGGCAATCAGCCGGGCCGAGCTGGAGGCGGAGTACCAGCGCCACGTCGCACTCTTCGATCAGGCGGACGCGGATCACGACGGCAAAGTGACCGCCGACGAACTGCACGCGGCGCACGCGCGCCACTGGAAAGATCAGCGCCCGGAGCAACGCCGCGAAACTCGGCCTGGCACCGCTCCCCAATCGGAATTGCCGTCGCGCCCTTCGCAGGGGGGCGAACCTGCGCGCTAGCGACTCGTCTCACGAGAGTCGCCACGCGCTAATCAGTTGCTGATCAGTTGCTGATCAGTTGCTAATCGGCCCCTAATCGGCCACTAACCAGCACTTCCCTGATCCATTCGCAGTATCCCGGGTTGCTCCCGGGGCACCGCTCGGTTTGACAACCACGTCGGGCGCGCGAATAATGGCCGGCTTCCCGTGGAGGGGTGCCCGAGTGGTTAAAGGGGGCAGACTGTAAATCTGTTGGCCTTGCGCCTACGCTGGTTCGAATCCAGCCTCCTCCACCATGAACGACGCACCCCCAAAACGGTGCGAAGTTTGAGGAACGGGTGGGGGAGTTCCGGGTCGATCCAGCGCCACGTTGCGGGTGTAGCTCAATGGTAGAGCTGAAGCCTTCCAAGCTTATGACGAGGGTTCGATTCCCTTCACCCGCTCCATTGTCGCTTGTTGGATTGCTTGCCCATGTGGCTCAGTGGTAGAGCACTCCCTTGGTAAGGGAGAGGTCACGCGTTCGATCCGCGTCATGGGCACCAAATTTTTGTAGGCGCTGAACATTTAAGCGCCAGGCTCTGAAACAGAAGGCTGAATCGTCATGGCAAAAGGCAAGTTTGAGCGTACGAAGCCCCACGTGAACGTGGGGACGATTGGACACGTGGATCACGGTAAGACGACGCTGACGGCGGCGATCACGACGGTGCTCTCGAAGA
>CAIPGD010000289.1 GCA_903864485.1 uncultured bacterium
CGGATAGCCCGGTGCGCCCAAGTATTCAATCTTCGCCCCAAGAGCCAACAAACCATCGACCAAGTCGGCAATGGGGCGCTCGTGCATCCGGGGAACCCCAGACAAAATCACTGTGCCATTCGCGGCCTGCGGATCCGTGCTCGCGGACAGTGAAGCCGCAACCGCCGGGACCAGGGTTCGAATCGTCAGCCCCGAGTTCCCAACAAACAGTTCGGCAGAAAGCCTGGGAAACGCGCCAGCCACTCCCCAAACTTTTAAGACATCGGGCACTGGGCGCTCAAGCCGAACACCAAGACGCTCGAGTGAATCCAACATGACCGCGGTGTCGTCAGACTCGAGCAAGCCATGAAGCTCGGTCACCCCGCTGCATAGCGCGGCCAGCAGCAAGTAACGGTTCGAGAGACTCTTGCTGCCGGGCAAATCGACCCGCCCCCGCGCACTGGGTGCAGGTTGCAGTACCCACTCAGGGGGAAAGTTACGCAGCATGCCCAGACCCCTTCCTCATCCGCGCAATTTTCGACGCCAGCTGGCCGCCTGTTCGATCTGGTCAGCCAAGCTCGCGTGGTCTCCGGCCTGAACTGCCGCTCGCAACCCGTTGCAGGCCTCAACAAACTGATCGGTAGCGGCCAAGACCGCGGCCGAATTATCAATCAGGATATCGGCCCAAAGCGCGGCTGAGGATGCAGCAATCCGCGTGGTGTCCCTTAAGCCCCCGCCCGCCCACCCGAGCAGAGATTCTGCATCAGGGCGTTTACTCAGGCTCGCCGCCACCGCAAAGGCTACGAGATGCGGCAGATGACTGACGGCCGCAAACACCTCATCGTGCTCGACTGCGCCAAGTCGTGAGGGCCGCGCCCCGAGATCGGACCAAAGCGCCTCGATCTGTTGCAATGCCCAGGGATCCGTTTCGGGCTGCGGGCAAATCACGCAACGGGCCCCGACAAACAGCTCAGGATCCGCCGCATCAGGGCCATGGCGCTCACTGCCGGCAATCGGATGCGCAGGCACAAACCGACTGAACCGTTCGCCCAAAACCTGCCGTGCGGCATCAATGATCGCTGATTTGGTACTTGCCACGTCTGTGAGCAAGGTCTCAGACTCGATGACCGGTGCGATTTGGCGCAGCAACTCGGGCAAGGCCGAAGGCGGCGCAGCCAGCACCACCAGGTCGGCCGCCTCAACGGCCAAGGCGGGGTCATCGCTGACCTCATCGATCAGCTCGAGTTCGCGGGCTCGAAACGCCTGCGGACCACATCCGACCAGGTGTCGAACGAGACCCGCCTGGCGCATCGCCGCCGCCATCGAACCACCGATCAGACCAGTCCCCAGAAAGACGACCCGATCCCAGACCTTCGGCGGATTCACCGACCGATCGCGGCCGGCAGTGCGCCCGGCAGTGCGCCCGGCAATGCGGCGAGAAAAGTGGCGTTCTCTTCAGGCAATCCCACCGAAACGCGCAGCCAACCATTCAGTGCGTAGTTACCAACCGGCCGAACGATCACGCCAGCCCGCAGCAGGCGCTCATAAACGGGCATCGCCGGATCACCGACCACCCCGGTTTGATGGACACCCTC
>CAIPGD010000290.1 GCA_903864485.1 uncultured bacterium
CTTCAAAGACTATGTTGCGATCCCCAAGCTCAACGGCTATCAATCGTTACACACGACACTGATCGGTCCCTTCGGGACTCCGATCGAATTCCAGATTCGTACCCGCGACATGAATCGTGTCGCCGAAAACGGTGTGGCTGCCCACTGGTTATACAAGGCCGAAGGCGAGACATTCACCGAACTCCAGAAGCGCACGCATCAGTGGCTCCAGTCGTTGCTCGACATCCAGCATCAAACCCGGGATTCGCTCGAATTTTTAGAACATGTCAAGGTCGACCTGTTCCCGGATGCGGTCTACGTCTTCACGCCCAAGGGCCGGATCCATGCGCTGCCGCGCGGTGCGACGATTGTCGACTTCGCCTACGCAATTCATACCGAAATCGGTAATCACGCCATCGAAGGACGCGTCAATCAAAACGCAGTTCCGCTTCGAACTGAATTGCAGAACGGCGATATCGTCGAAGTGGTCACCGACCCCGGCGCCGTACCGAGCCCGAACTGGCTCGGGTTCGTTAGGACCGGCAAGGCACGATCGTCGATTCGTCATTTCCTTAAGACAATCCAATTCGCCGAATCAGTTGGCCTGGGGCGCAACATGCTTGCGCAGTCACTCGCTTCGATCGGAATTGATGTCGGCGGCATCGACCCGCAACTGCTAGCGCGGGCTGCAAAAGAAGCCGGTGCGACCTCGCTTGAATCCCTCCATGCAGATATCGGCCTCGGTCGGGCACTGGCACCCGTCGTTGCACGAACCATCTCGATCTGGAAGACGCTACGAAACGAAGAATTGCAACTCGCTGTCCCCAAGATGCCCGTCGTCCTTGAGGGCCGCGAGGGCATGGCAGTGCAGTTCGCCAATTGTTGTTCACCGCTTCCCGGCGACCGGATCATCGGTCACATGCGCGGAGGCCACGGACTCTCGGTCCACCGAGACGAGTGCGCCACGATGGAGCGCCAGCGCAAAAAAGATCCTGAACGCTGGATCGAAGTCGCCTGGCCCGCCGACCAACTCGGCAGCTATCGATCCAGAATTGAGGTTTATTCCAAAAATGAGACTGGGACACTGGGCCGGATCGCCAGTGAAATCTCGGCCGCCGGGTCCAACATCGCCCACGTCACCATGGACGAGGACGCCCATGCACACGCCTTTCTGCGGTTCGTCTTATTGGTGCGCGATCGCACCCATCTGGCCCGCGTGATGCGGCATCTGCGACGAGTTGCGCAGGTTGCGCGGATTACCCGGCTATAAGTCCAGGCTATAAGTCCAGACTCTCGTATCGGATACCGGTTACTTCGAGGATTTGCACCCCGCCGGGGGCATTGACCCGAACCTCATCGCCCTCCTGGGCTTTCAACAAGGCCCGAGCGACGGGTGAGATCCAACTGATCCACCCCCGCTGCGTATCGATTTCATCGACGCCGACAATGCGTACTGTCTGTTCTTCGCCCTCGGCATTGATGAGATCAACAGTCGCTCCGAAAAACACACGATCCGGATTGGGTTGCTGTAGCGGATCAATGACCTGAGCCTGATCAAGACGCTGGGTCAAAAATCGAATTCGCCGATCGATCTGACGCAGGCGTCGTTTACCGTATTGATAGTCAGCATTTTCTGAACGATCGCCATTGCTCGCGGCCCATTGCACGACCCGGACCACCTCAGGGCGCTCGACATCGAGCAATTGCAAGAGCTCCTGCTGCAATCGCGCCTGCCCCTGCGGCGTGATGTAGTTGGGCGGTTCCGGTGGTCTCTCGCCGGGTGCCAGTGACGTCACGGTGACTTACAGTGCTCGTTAGTCGCCAGATATCAGCCGACCGACGTCAGCTGCCGGCGACCGCCATCTCATCGATGAGCACCGATCCGGTGCTGCGCGAGCCACGAACATACACGTCGGAACCGACGGCGACTATGCCTCGAAACATGTCGCGCAAATTGCCCGCGATGGTGATTTCTTCGACTGGATAAGCGATCTCTCCACCCTCGACCCAGAACCCGGTCGCACCGCGCGAATAATCGCCCGTCACGGTGTTGATCCCCTGCCCCATCAACTCGGTCACCAGCAGGCCAGTCCCCATTTTGCGCAGCATCGCTGCGAAGTCATCGGCTGGACGCGTGGTGTCACTCACAAACGCGAGATTGTGCTCGCCGCCTGCATTTCCGGTGGTCTTCAGACCCAGTTTACGGGCCGAGTAACACGACAAAAACCATCCCTCCAGCCGGCCATGATCGACAATCCGGCGGGCTCGCGTGGCGACACCATCATCGTCAAAAGGTGCGCTGCCCATCCCGCCCACCTGGTGCGGCGATTCGGTGATCGAGAGGTGCGACGGGAAGACATCAGTCCCCATCGCATCCAGTAAAAAACTGGCCTTACGGTAAAGCGAACCGCCACTTGCCGCGGCCGAAAAACTGCCCAAGAGGCCCCCGGCCAGCGGGGCTTCGAACAGGATTGGCACGCGCCGCGTCGAGAGCTTGCGCGAACCGAGTCGTGACAACGAGCGCTCAGCCGCGTAGCGCCCGACTCGCTCAGGGTCGGCTAATAGCGAGGCGTCGCGCTCGGACGAATACCAGCCATCGCGCTGCATGGCGCGACCGCGCTTGGCGATCGGACCGACACCGAATGAATGGCGCGAATACGGATAACCGCCCCGAAAGCCACGGCTATTCGCAGACAGAAAATGCCCCTGACTGGTCGACACGCTGGCTTCGCAATCAGAGATCGCGCGCGCCGTTCCCAACGCAGCACCCTCGCACCGGAGCGCCAACTCGATCGCCTGCTCTGTGGTCAATTCCCAAGGATGGAATAAATCCAACTCCGGAAATTCACGGGCAAACTCGTCGGGTTCTGCGAGCCCGGCATACGCGTCTTCGGCCGTAAATCGAGCGATATCGAACGCGGCTCGCACCGTATCTTCGATTGCCTGTCGAGAGAAATCAGACGTCGTGGCATCGCCCCGCCGCTGACCCAAATAAACCGTCAGCGAAAGACCCTTATCGCGGTTCTGTTCGACGGTCTCGACTTTGCGCTTACGCACATTGACCGAGAGGCCGAAACTCTCCGAGAGCCCCACCGCGGTGTCAGAAGCGCCGAGGGCGCGGGCCATTGCCAATGCATCATCGGCGAGCTGGTCGAATTGGGCGCGGTCATATGCAAACATCGTGGCGCTATGATAAACCCATGGCACGACATCGCTCCCAACGTAACGCACCCTCTACCCGCACGGCATCCCGCTCCGCAACCGCGGCGGGATCAGGAACGGGACCAGGATCTGAATCCGACTCGACCGAGGACGACGACTTCCCGGCCGACGCCGCCGCCCTGCACGCCGCTCGTATCGCACGCGCCATCGACAATGCGCGCCTCGTCGATCCGGAGGCCCCAGGTGGCGAAGAACCCTTTGAGTACGACGGGCCCAGCAAATCGCAGCGCAAGCGCGACATGACGGCCCTGCAAAAACTCGGCGCCCAACTCATCGAACTACCAACCTCGGTGCTTCGCTCGCTCGAGCTTCCCGAGCGCCTGACCGATGCCATTATCGAAATGGGAAACACCCGCACCCACGAAGGGCGCAGGCGTCAGATGCAGTTCATCGGCAAGCTCATGCGCGAGGTCGACCCAGAGCCAATTCAACTGCTTTTGGATCGTCGAGAGCGACCCCATCGCGACGAAGTCAACGCCATGCACCTCGCTGAGCGCTGGCGCGAACGGCTGATTGCAGATGACCGAGTATTTGACGAATTTGTTCAAGCAACCGGTTGCGGCGAGCTTCAGGCCCTGCGCACCAACATCCGCGCGGCGCGACTCGAACATGCCGCGCAACGTAACGGTCGTCAGTACCGACTGCTCTACCAACGCATCCGGGCAGCGATGGCGCCGGGCGCGGCGCCCGAGAATGGGCCTGATAGTGAGCCAGATGTTGAGCCAGATGGCCAGCCAGACGATTTGAAATGAAGGGAAGAACTTGAATACAGAATCCGCCTCGACCTCGCAGGAACCAAGGCTCCGGGTAGGCCTCTTATCAATCAGCGATCGTACCGGTGACTTTTCCAAGCGGTTCATCCAATAGGCAGCAATGGTACTTCTACGACTTTGCCATGCGGCTAGGTGTTTGGTCTTGACCATCATTTGC
>CAIPGD010000291.1 GCA_903864485.1 uncultured bacterium
CAACAATCACAACAAACGGAAAAACCGGCGCTGACCGGTGGTGGCGGACTGACCTGCATTCTCGAGGGGGGTGCGCTGCTCGAACGTGGCGGCATTGGGTTTTCGAATGTTTCAGGGACGCGTCTCCCACCCTCGGCCACGGCAGCGCGGCCGCAGTTGGTCGGGCGACATTGGGAAGCAATGGGCGTTTCGCTGGTTCTGCATCCCCGTAATCCGTACATCCCCACCGTGCATCTGAATGTTCGGTTTTTTGTGGCCCAGCCCGTTGAAGGCTCTGGTGAAGCGCCGATCTGGTGGTTTGGTGGTGGCATGGATCTCACGCCGTACTACGGTTTTGAAGAGGATGTCGCCCACTTTCATCAAACCTGTGCGGAGGCACTCCAACCCTTTGGCGAAGAAACCTACCCGCGCTTCAAAGCCTGGTGCGATGATTATTTTTTCCTGAAACATCGCGGCGAGCCTCGCGGTATCGGTGGCATCTTTTTTGATGATCTGGCCGAACCCGATTTCGCCACCGCATTTGCCTTAACCCAAGCAGTTGGTAACGGTTTTATAAAGGCTTGGCTGCCGATTGCGCAGCGCCGCCGCGACCATCAATACGGCGAACGTGAGCGCGAGTGGCAGGCCCTTCGGCGCGGCCGTTATGTCGAATTTAACCTCGTCTGGGACCGGGGAACGCTGTTTGGCTTGCAATCGGGCGGGCGCACCGAAAGCATTCTGATGTCGATGCCCCCGGGCGTGCAGTGGGCTTACGACCACCGCCCCGAACCAGGATCACCCGAAGCCCTCCTGCTCTCACATTATTTAGTGCCGAGGAACTGGGTTTGACCCATGCGCGCGTCGGTCTTTTCGGTGGCACCTTCGACCCGCCCCATGTCGGCCATCGGGTCCTGGTTCGATCGGCCGCCCTCGCACTCAAGCTGGATGTGGTTCGCCTGATTCCGAGTGGCCAGCCCTGGCAAAAGACCACAGTCGCCACCTCGGCCGTCGACCGTTTGCAGATGCTCCGGGCCGCTGTGCTGGACATGTCGCCCCGGCCCGACGAGACCTGGCAAATAGCGGTTGATGACCGCGAGACACGCCGAGTCGGCCCGACCTTTACAGTCGAGACCTTGAAAGAGCTGCGTGCTGAAGTTGGGCCAGCGACGCAGTTGGTCTGGTTGATGGGCGCTGATCAGTTTGCCAACCTGCCGACCTGGCATCGATGGCGAGAGTTGCTCGATGTCACTCACCTCGCGGTAACCGCTCGAGGGCCTGAGGGGCTGACCGAACTCCCGGCGGAGATGCAGGCGCTGTTGACTGCTCACGGCCGGGATGCCCTGCCCGAACCCATTCAGCTCGGCGCGGACAGTGCCGACGGCGCCAATAGTGCAGGTGGCGCGGAGGGCATACAGAACCCGGGGTACGCTTGCGGAAGTATTGTCCTGTTTCGAATGCCCGCGGTTCCGATTTCGTCGACGGCGTTACGTCGGCAATTGCAAGCCGGTGACCGCCCCCGAGAACTCCTGTCGGATGGAGTCATTGATTTGATCGACCGCCTTGGTCTGTATCGCTAACGGAGAGCCCCAGGCCCTATGGAATTGCGCAAATTGCAACGC
>CAIPGD010000292.1 GCA_903864485.1 uncultured bacterium
CTGCGACGGGGTTTGTCGGGGCTTTGGCGGTGACCATCGGCGCGGTCTGCACAGTCGGCGATGTTTTGTTGCTGGGCTGCGGGGCTGGCGGTAGCGGATCGGGTTCCGCGAGAGCGACCTTGACGATCTGGCGGTCACCGTTCTCGGTCGTCACCACAGTTTGCGATTGAGCCGGCCTAACAATTAGGCGCATACCGCGTCGGGCGGTGTCGCGCAGACCATTCCAGGCCCGCAGCGCGGCGACGGTGATGCCATATCGATTGGCGATCGACTGCATATTCTCTTGCCGACCGACCAGATGGCGTTGGGCGGGCGTATCGACCAATTCGTAGACCCGTGGTGCGATGAACTGCTCCACCAAGGTCTCGTCCTGAACTTCCTTCTGCGGCGCGAGGATTCGGGTTCCAGGCAGCAGGCGGGCTTGGGTGTTAAGACCGTTGGCTCGCCGTAATTCGTGACCACTCAGACCCGATCGGCGGGCGACGGCGTCGATGGTTTCACCCGGGCGAATCGTCAGGGGTTGCCATGAGGCTAGCGGTTTGCGCGCGCTCGCGTGCTGGTCCATCGCCTCCATAAATCCCTGCACCCGTTCGGTCGGCAAAATGATGACGTTGTTGCGACTGGCCGTAATGACCGGGCGATTGTGCGCTGGGTTGAGGGCCAGAAATTCTCCGACGGTCATGCCGGCAAACCGCGCTGCAAGGCTCAGGTCAATCGGGCGCAGCTTTTCAAGGGTTGCGAAATAGGGCTCATTCGGGATGTCGGGTAGCTCAAACCCGGTGGTCTGTGCGCGCGCGACGATATTGCGCAGCGCCATTAGTTTGGGCACGTAGTGCCGGGTCTCGTTGGGCATGTCGAGTGACAGGTAATCCGTCGGACGCCCGCGCGCCGCGTTTTTGCGCATGGCTCTCTGGACCGCCCCTTCGCCCCAGTTGTAGGACGCCAATGCCAGGAACCAGTCATTACCCTGCATTTCATAGATCCGGGTGAGATACCCCAGGGCGGCGTTGGTGGACTGCAAAACGTCTCGACGCTGGTCGACCCACCAGTTCTGGGACAGATCGTAATTTCTTCCGGTGGAGGGAATGAACTGCCAGAGGCCGGCCGCTTTCGCTGACGACAACGCGACTGGATTCATCGCGCTTTCTACAAATGGCAGGAGCGCAAGTTCACTGGGTAATCCGCGCCGTTCGATCTCTTCAACGATAAAGAACAAGTAGCGTCCGCCGCGCTCGAACATTCGCTTGAGCGCGTCAGGACGGGAAAGATATAGGCGCTCATAGTTAGCCACCAGCGGGCTACTGAGCTCTGGCAGCCGATAACCCGCCCTGATCCGATCCCACAGGTCCCGATTCGGCGCTGGGCCGGTTGGTGTTGCAGATGCCGATGCCGATATTGAAGACGCCGGTGCTACCAATGCAGCTGGCTGACTGGTGGTCGAGACGCCACGGCTATTCTCGGGATCTGGGGCGAACGTTTCTCTGCCCCCCGATTCGGGAGTGACGGGCTCGGCCGATCGGTTCGGGCCCGGGGCTGAGGCCTCGGCCTTGGCTTCGGACGACATTTTCTCGACCGGTGCGTCGTCAACCCCCTGCGCGGTGGCGAGTTGCGCGAACGCCAGGAGGGCCCAGAGCCAGCGCCGCATTAGCGATGCGGTACGAGGGCGGCGACGGAGTGGCGCAATCGGCTCACGGGCGTGCTCGGGGTCAAAAACGGTGTCATCAAGCGTATCCTGCAAGCTGCGGTGACCGGATGCTAACGCGATGTCGGAACAACAAGTGAACGTAGAGCCAGCCCAAGACAAGCTAAGCGCTTGGACGGAGTGGTTGGGGTCCCCGCCGGGGCGCTACGTGCTGCAATGGCAACAAGCACAGTATGACCGAACGGTCTGTGACTTTTTCGGATTTCATGCTGTTCAGATTGGCCTGGCCGCTTTGCCGGCCTTGCGCGAAAGCCGGATGCCACTTCGCGTCTTTTGTGCCCCGACCCCAGAGTTGGTGGGAACACACCCAATGCAATCGTACTGCGAGGGTTCCGTCCTGATTGAGCGCCCCGAAGAATTGCCCTTTGAAACGGGCTCGTTGGATCTGGTGGTTCTGCCCCATTTGCTCGAATTCGCGGAGGATCCTCATCAGATATTGAGAGAGGTTGACCGGGTCTTACGAGCCGAAGGTCGGCTGATGATCTCGGGCTTCAACCCAGTCAGCCTTTGGGGGATGCGCCAAGGCCTTGCCCGCGGGATTTTACCGGATTACCTGCCGCGGCCCTGCCGGATGCTGAGCGTGCCTCGCTTGCGGGATTGGTTCAAATTATTGTCATTTGATCTCGACCGTGGGCGGTTTGGTTGCTACGCCCCCCCATGTCGCTCGGATCAGTGGCTTGCCCGCAGTGCAATCCTCGAAAAAGCGGGCGACCGATGGTGGCCGATTTGCGGCGCCGTTTACTTTTTGGCCGCAGTAAAACGCGTTCAGGGCATGCGCATGATCGGACCCGCCTGGAAGCGCACTAGCAAGGCGGCGGTCGGTCGCGCCGTGGTCGCTCCGCCAACTAACCGTGACATGGGCAAGTAGTAGCGAGCAGTAACGGCTTTTCCTTCAAGGTCACTTTTTCAACGCGATGCCCTTTTTTAGGCGCTCAATGCCCTCGAGGAGTAAAGCGCGCGGGCGGGCAAAACACCAGCGCAACCAGCCCTCGCCCTCCGGACCAAAGGCAGAGCCAGGGGCTAGTCCGAGTCCGACGGTTTGGACCAGGGCCTGCGCCAAAGCTACGCTGTCGAGGGTACCCTCCACCTTGAAGAATGCGTACATCGCACCGTCTGGAATCCCGGCGGTGATGCCAGGGATCGCCTCTAATGCGGTCAACAGGGTTTCTCGACCGGTAATCAACCGCTGTTTGAAGGCCGTCAGGTCGGGCTCGCCGGTTTCGACGGCGATGACGCCGGCTTTCTGAATGAAAGTTGGAGCGCAGGACGTATTAAATTCAATGAGCTTTCCGAGGTCGCCAATCAGTGCTGTCGGGGTGACCAGCCAACCGAGACGCCAGCCCGTCATTTGCCAGGTTTTGGAAAACGTATTGGCGACGATCAGGGCGTCTTCCGGGTGCGCGATATCCAGCATGGACGGCGCACTGGCGGAATCGGCCGGTGAAAAAACGAGTCGTTCGTAGGCCTCATCCGACAAAATCCAGATCCCAAGGTGGCGGCAATGAGCCAGGAGTCTTGCTTGATCCTGCGCACTCATCACCCAGCCGGTCGGATTGTTGGGCGAATTGATCAACACCGCGCGGGTGCCGGGTGTGAGTCGCGCGAGCAAAGCGTCGAGATCCAGATGCCACCGTTGGCTTTGGGGGTTCAGCGATAGGGCCACCCGATCGACGACAGCACCCAGAATCGCAGGGATTTCGACCAGATTTGGCCAAAGCGGTACGACCGCAACCACCCGGTCTCCGGGCGAAAGGATCGCCTGGCACGCCAGCATCAATCCGTTGACGCCTGAGTTGGTGATCGCGATCCGTGCGACATCGACCGAACGGTGCAACTGGCTGAGATAGCCCGCAAGCGATGCCCGCAATGCCGGCAGTCCCAGTGTCGGGCCATAAAAGGTGTCGCCCGCATCAAGGGAATGTTTGGCCGCCTCACGGATGGCCAAGGGTGTAACGCCATCCGGTTCGCCAAACCAGAACGGCAGGACATCCTCGCGCCCCATGGCGGCATTGGCGACCAGGCGAATCCGGCTTTCACTCAGCGCCCGAACTTCAGGCCGGGCTATGGCGGCAGGGAATGAGAACAATTCGGGCTGCATTAATTCGCTGTTTTGATCAAACATTCACTATGCTATCGGGTTAATTCAAGTTGTCTTTTTGGGTGGGCTTGTGAGAAGTCAAAAAGTTTCTGTCCTGATCATTTCCTTGGTGGGAATGGTCTTGATTGGCGGGCTCGCCTGGAAAGAGTCAAAAACTGGTGAGGTGAGTACTGCGTTGAGTGCTGCCTTTGGCACCGCAACTGGAGCACAAGCACCCGCCAAGCCCAGTGGTCCAGGCGGATCGGGTGGTGGTGCCCCAACGGCACCGGGCGGCGCCGGTGGCCCTGGCGGGGCGGGTGGCGGTGGCGGCCCTGGCGGGGCGGGTGGCGGCCCGAAAGGTCCTGTCGGTGTCGAAATCGTTGCTGCGAAGACCGGAACGGTGCAGGACCTGGTGGCCGCTGTGGGTACCCTGCGAGCCAATGAATCGGTCGTTATAAAGCCCGAAATCGCCGGGCGGATCGCCAAGCTCGGTTTTAGCGATGGTGAACGGATTCGTGCGGGGCGGGTTATGGTTCAGCTCGACACTTCCGTGCCCGCAGCCGAATTGGAGCAAGTGCGCGCCGAGCGCGCACTGGCACTTGCCAAGTACGAACGAGCGGTTGAACTGGCCGAAAAGAATTTTGTTTCTGCACAAGCACGTGATGAAGCCGGCGCCAATTTGCAAGTCGTTGATGCACGTCTCGCGCTCGCCCGCGCCCGACTTGAGAAGAGCAGCATCCTCGCGCCATTTGGGGGCATTGTTGGACTGCGCAATGTAGCCCCGGGGGACTTCGTCAAGGACGGCGCCGAGTTGGTGACGCTCGAGGATACGAGCTCGATGAAAGTTGACCTGAGGTTGCCAGAACGGGTGATCGGCCGCTTGCGTCGTGGCCAGTTGCTGGAGATTTCGGTCGAGGCGCTTCCGGGGCGCACGTTCAAGGCGTCGATCGACGCGCTAGATGCCACGGTCGATGCCAATGGACGGTCGATTTTGGTGCGTGGCCGCATTCCAAACACCGACGAGATCCTGCGTGCCGGCATGTTTGCTAGAGCACAGGTGGTGCTGAGCGAGCGCAACGATGCGGTGCTGGCGCCCGAAGAATCCATCGTCCCGCAGGGCCCGGACCTTTTTGTCTGGCGGGTGACGGAGGGTAAGGCATCGAAGATCAAAGTTAAGGCGGGTGTTCGTCGTGGCGCTCAGGTCGAAATTTTGGAGGGACTGGCAGGCGGCGAAAGCATCGTGATTGCTGGCCAACTCAAACTGAACCGCGACGGACAGGAAGTGAAGATCATTGATCCGTCGAAGCGTCCAGGGGGCGGCCAGGGTGGTCCCGGTGGCCAGGGTGGTCCCGGTGGTCCCGGTGGTCCCGGTGGTCCCGGTGGTCCCGGTGGTCCCGGTGGTCCCCCTCCGGCCCCCGTAGCCTCACCGTCCAAATAAGGGGCCCACGATGCTGATCTCAGACCTTTGTATTCGTCGCCCCGTCTTCGCGACGGTGCTCTCGTTGCTGATTATTCTGGTTGGAGTCGTCGCTTACGACCGGCTTCCGGTGCGGGAGTACCCGCGAATCGACGAACCCGTCGTGACGGTCGAGACCAAGTACCCGGGTGCGTCGAGCGAGATCATCGAGAGCCAGGTCACGAAGCCCCTTGAAGATTCCATCGCAGGGATCGAGGGCGTCGATGTATTAACCTCGATCTCGCGCCCTGAGCAAAGTCAGATCACGGTGCGTTTCCGCATTGAGCGCGATCCGGATTCGGCCTCTGCGGATGTGCGCGACCGGGTCGCTCGGGTGCGTGCCAAGTTGCCGACCACGATCGAAGAACCCGTCATCGCCAAGGTCGAGGCGGATGCGAACCCGATCATCTGGCTCGCATTCAGTTCGGTCTCGATGTCGGCTCTTGACGTCACCGATATTGCTAATCGGGTGGTTAAACCGCGCTTGCAGACCTTGCCAGGTGCGGCCGACGTTCGAGTGTTTGGTGAACGCAAGTACTCAATGCGGGTCTGGTTAGATCGCGATCGGCTAGCCTCCTATCGACTGACGCCAGTCGACGTCGAAGATGCATTACGCCGCGGTAACGTAGAAATCCCCTCGGGCCGGATCGAGAGCAGCAATCGGGAATTCTCGGTCGTCTCTCAAACCGACCTGATGCGGGTGAACGAATTCGAAGACATCGCGATTCGTAACTCGGCCGGTTACACGGTGCGCATCAAGGATGTCGCGCGCGTCGAAGTGGCGCCTGCCAATGAGCGTACGATCGTGCGTTTTAATGGTAAGAACGCGGTCTCGCTCGGCGTGATCAAGCAGGCAACTGCGAACCCGTTGACGCTTGCGCAGGCGGTGCGTGAGGTCTTACCCAAGCTGAAAGCCGAATTGCCAGCGGGCGTCTCGGTCGATATCGCTAACGACACGACCGTGTTCATCGAGCGGTCGATCGAATCTGTCTGGCGCACTATTGCCGAATCGATCGTACTGGTCGCGGTGCTTATCCTCTTTTTCTTGCGTTCGGTGCGGGCCAGCATCATCCCGTTGGTGACGATCCCCGTGTGTCTGATCGGTAGTTGCGCGATCATGCTGGTGGCGGGGTTCTCGATCAACACGCTCACTTTGCTCGCCTTGGTCATGTCGATCGGTTTGGTCGTCGATGACGCCATTGTGGTGCTGGAGAATATCTATCGCCACATCGAGGGGGGCATGGCACCGATGGACGCCGCCTTTCGCGGTGCTCGCGAGGTGGGTTTTGCGGTGATTGCGATGACGCTCACGCTCGCCGCGGTCTATGCGCCGGTGGCCTTTACGACGGGACGTACCGGTCGCCTGTTTGTGGAATTCGCGCTGACCCTGGCTGGGGCTGTTCTGGTGTCTGGTTTTGTAGCGCTGACACTGTCGCCCATGATGTGTTCCATCCTGCTCAAGCACACCAAGCCCGCAGCCAGCTGGAACCCTTCGAGCTGGATCGAGCGCGGCTTGGTTGGGTTGGAGACCGGCTACGGCAAGGCGGTCGGCGGGGCGATCCGCGTTCGCTGGCTGATTGTTTTGCTTGCTCTCGCGGTCGCTGGCACCAGCGTCTGGTTATTGCGTACCACCAAGCGCGAGCTCTCCCCGATCGAAGATCGCGGCACCGTGTTAAGTATTTTTAATGGTCCCGATGGCGCCTCGATCGACTACACCGCCCGCTATGCCGAACGAATTGAGGCCATTGCCAAGGGTATTCCGGAGGTCGACCGACGCTTTGTCGTCACCGGAAACCCCACCGTCACCCAAGGCATCGCCTTCATGCGACTCACGGACTGGAACGATCGCAAGCGCAGCGTCCAGGAAATTGCGAAGGAAGTTCAGCCCAAATTGTTGGGGATACCGGGCGTCAACGCATTCGCGGTGCTGCCGCCCTCGCTCGGGCAATCACCGCGTGAACGACCGATCAATGTGGTCGTAATGACCAACGATGAATATCCAAAAATGGCCCCGGTGGTGCAGAAGATGTTGAACGAATTGCAGCGCTGGCCAGGCATGCAGGGCGTCGACAGTGACCTGCGTCTGAATAAGCCCGAGCTCAAAATTCGCCTCGATCGCGATCGCGTCGCCGATGCGGGGGTTCAGGTCGAGCAGATCGGACGTCTGCTTGAAACGGCCTTGGGCGGACGTCAGGTGACCCGCTATAAGCGTTTTGGTGATCAGTACGATGTCATCGTTCAGCTCGAACCCCGCGCCCGCAATGAACCGACCGATATCTCCGATCTTTACGTCCGGGGGCGCAACGAGGCCATGGTGCCATTGACCTCTTTGATCAAGGTCGATGAAACGGTCAGTCCCCGCGAGCTTAATCACTTCGGGCAACGCCGCGCGGTAACCTTTACTGCCAATCTCGCACCGGGTACTTCACTGGGCGAAGCCGTTGAATTCATTGAAGGCGTCGCGGGCCGAACCCTTCCGGCTGGCTATGTTCTGGACTTCAACGGGCAGACCCGCGAGTTCAAGTCGACCTCAAATACGCTGGCGGTTACTTTTGTTCTCGCACTTGCGTTTATCTATCTCGTGTTGGCCGCCCAGTTCGAGAGTTTCATCGACCCGTTGGTCATTCTGTTTACCGTACCGTTATCGATGACCGGCGCACTGGCTGCGTTGCAGTGGAGTGGGGGGACCCTTAACGTCTATAGCCAGATCGGCTTGATTACGCTGATTGGTCTGATTACAAAACATGGAATCTTGATTGTCGAATTTGCCAATCAACTGCGTGAGCAAGGCCAAATAGCCCGCGATGCAGTTATTGAAGCCGCACGCTTACGTCTGCGCCCAATTCTGATGACGACTGGGGCGATGGTGTTGGGTGCCGTGCCGCTGGCGTTGGCGACGGGAGCCGGGGCTGAGAGTCGCCAGCAGATCGGTTGGGTAGTTGTGGGTGGCATGTCATTGGGGACCGTGCTGACACTCTTCGTGGTCCCGGTGGTCTATTTGTTGTTCGCCCGACGAGGGCGGGTTGCTCAGGTGCCGACCGCCGAACCCGCCGCCGTGGTTTGAGCCGATGAGCTCGCCCGAACGGATTGTTTTCCTTGACACCGAGACCACCGGGCTGCGGGTTGAGGATGGGCATCGAGTGATCGAAATTGGTTGTATCGAGCTGATCGGGCGGCGCCTGTCCGGCCGCGATCTTCATCTGTATTTCAACCCTGAACGCGAAGTGGATGAGGGCGCGGCCGCGGTCCATGGAATGCGCCTGGCAGACTTGGTTGACAAACCAAGGTTTGCCGATGAGGCAGAGCGGATTCTCGCGTTCTTGGAGGGGGCACAGGTGGTCATCCATAACGCCGCTTTCGATGAGGGCTTTCTCAATGCCGAGCTGGCGGCCTGCCAGCGCCCAAAGCTCCGAACCTGCGTGGCAGAGGTCGTCGATTCACTGTCGCTGGCCCGCCAACTGCACCCGGGTAAGCGCAATTCGCTCGATGCGCTCTGCGAGCGCTATGAAGTCTCGAATAAGCATCGGGTCCATCACGGCGCCAAACTTGATGCGCAACTTCTCGCCGAGGTCTGGCTCGCCATGACCCGTGGCCAGGGGAGCCTCGAAATGGGCCTTGATGGCGGTTTGAGCGTCGCAATTGCGCAGGGTGGTGTCTGGCCCCCGGCCGGGTTGATGATTCTTCCAGCGAGCACGGACGAACGGGCGGCGCATTCGGCCATGCTTGACGGTCTTGATCGCGAGGCAGGTGGCGTCAGCGAATGGCGCTTACTCTAGAATAGGGCGTTTGCAGCGCATCGACCCCATGAAAGAACATCGCCACGGCCGATCCCAGCGGGATCGCAAGTCCCAACTCTCACCCGACGCAGAACGCCTTGTGACCGCAGCGCTCGGGCTGGCGAGTTCGGGAAGCCGTGTTGAAGATCGGTTCTGGGAAACCCACCTGGGCGCACGGATCGAGAAGTTGCTCGATTCGGGGCATGCACAAGCGGTTCTTGATGCGCTCGAGCGGCTCGAGAAGACCGATGGCGATGCCTATGGTTCGCTGGTCGAAGCGACCGAAGCAGCGGCCGAGCAGGCGGTGATTGAGCACGATGGCCAGCGCTATGAGGCCCTGTTGATAACCGCGCCGCTGATCGCATGGACTCGATTCAGAATTCCCTCGGGTGCCCTCGCCGCCGATCTCGTTTCGGTGTTGTCGGCTCATTGGCAAGCCCATGTGTTGGCGCGCGAGACCCGGTTTCGTCTGGTGCCCTGGCTCTACAGCCTGGACCAGTTGCCCCGCGACTTTGCCGAAATCCGGCGCATGACCCGCAAACTCGGGCAGTCGGTCTTGAGCGGGCAGACGCCCCGGCTTGATCTGAAAGACTTACCTGAAACAGCGGAAATGCTGGCCGACACTCGGTACCTGCTGGCGGTCGTGGTCGTTCCTGCAGGGGCGCCCATGTTTCGCTGGCAAGAACTGACGTCTGAACCCCATATCAGTCGGACGCACTGTCTGGAGGCCTGGGAATTACAGGGTCGTCCCAATCTGGAATCGGCCTTGGCTGGCTGCGGTTTCGAATTGTTGTTGCCCGATGCGTACCACGTCAATTTGCGCGAAAGCGATCGTCGGATTCGGCCCTATGGCATCCGGGCAGGCGTGCATTTCCTGACCCATGCGCTCGTCCTCGAACCGGACGGATTATCGGCTGCGGTGGCGGC
>CAIPGD010000293.1 GCA_903864485.1 uncultured bacterium
GGCAGCCTTGGCCGAGGCCCGGCGCGCCCCTAGGTCGGCTACCGCAACCCCGCGCGCTGCGAACGACGCATCGACTTCTTGCCTACTAATGGCACGTAATTCACCCGCGAACAGCAACTGGTTACGTGCAGCATCCTGCTCGGTGCGGGTCAAAGTGGCTTGAGCCTGCGCGACTTGCGCTGTCGATGCTGCCGCTGCGGCCTTGGCCTGTTCGATTTGCGCGGCGCTGCCCGCGATCGCCGCTTCAGCCTGCACCAACTGAGCCTTGAGGCGCTCGATCTGAACCTGTGCATCGGCAGGATCAAGGCGCAATAAGACGTCGCCCGTCTTGACCGCCTGGTTATCCTGAACCGCAATTTCGACAACTACCCCCGCGATTCGGGTTGAAACCGGCTGCACGTGCCCACTGACCACGGCGTTATCCGTATCGGCAAATCGGGAGGCATGAAGCCAAAGCCGGAACCCGAAAGTCGCTGCGCCTGCAAGAACGATCGTCGCGATGATCAACAGCCGCCATGGGGGCGCGCGGCGCTTAAGGGACTCCGGGTCGGCGAGTTGTTCAGGTTTTTGAGCTTGCATGCCCGCAGTCTAACGGAGACTCGGGAAAACCCGGGGGTGGGCTATGGGATTAACCAGAAACCACTCGTCGAAACAAAGGACGATTTCGGACCCCTTCCGAGTTCCAGTGCCGTTCATCGTTTTTGTGCCGACAGGGTATGTGCGGGGAGATGAAGTCGTAGAGGCTATAAACCGTCAATACCCGGATGCCTGCAGGTAGCCTCGCTCGACCCAGGTGCTGACGGTAGTAACGACAAAACCCCGATGAAAGTGCTCCGGGTCCGGTGAGGAACCAAACGTTGTTGCCCTGCTTTTCCAGCACCCAATCGACGATCATGCTCAGAATGGACCCGATACAAGGCTGGCCGGGCACGGCGGCGATAAAGTTATTTCCGATCGATGCCAGATTCTCCTGCAGCAGGATCAGGTCGAACCCGGGTGAGAGTAGTTCCCCGATATCGTGTCGGCACAGATCGTCCGCATCCACATAGACCCCACCGCTCACGGCCAGATACGCGAGCCGGAAAATATCCGAGCGCATCGCTGGGTGGTTTGCCATCCGGAACGCTTTGAGTGTCCGCGCGGTGCAATGCTCCTCGATGAATTTGAGGGCGCTGTGATCGTTAAAGATCCGGTGCTCGAAACCCGCACAGTGCTCCCAGCTCTGCATCAACCGGGCGATATCGTCAGGGATATCCGGGCTGTCCCAGAATTGCACGATGGTTTTGGGGATGGGTTGTGCGTGCTCGTTAGGCCGGTCGTATTCAAACACCCCGTGGCGTCGGCACTGCAGCAGCAACCCCATGCTGGCTGGTAGGTACCCCGGTTCGCTCTCGATCAGTTTGGCCAAGGCAATGATTTTCTGCAGCGACGGTAGCGGCAGGATTTCTGCGAGTTTTGCTTCAGCGTAGGGGTTGGTTCTGAATTCCTTTAAGAGTCCTGCAAGGAAGTGGTTGCGCCATTTGTAGCGGTCGGCTTCGCGCCCGTCACGCTTGAGCAGTTGATCCACTGTGCGCATGGTGCCCTTTGCGGCGATCACATCGGCGGCCATTAACTGCGCACCGAGCAGTGCGGCTTGAGCATCCAAATGCGTTGGGTCAAGCTCGATCGCTTTCTGCGCGCAGTCGATCGCTGCATCGGGGTCATATTGAGCAGATGACAGTTCAACTTGCGTCAGAAGCTTCTTGATCGCCTCCCCCTGATCAGTCGGCTTGATCGAATCGAGAAGTTCCTTGGCCGAGTCGAACTCGCTGTGGGCAATTCTCTGGTCTGCCAGGCAGATACCCGCTTCAAAGCTGTTTGGCGCCCAGTCGTGGAGTTCTTGCGCCATTTGTAGTGCGGCTTCAGCCTGACCACTCAGTGCGCAGGCCCGTACTCGGAGCACTTCCAATGGGACTTGATTGCGATGCTCACCAGCATCTTCAGTCCCTCCGCGGCGGGGATTTTCATCCAGCACCTTGTTGGCCGACTCAAAATCCCCAAGTCCCAGGTAAATCGTTGCAATTCTGTGGGGGTAGTCA
>CAIPGD010000294.1 GCA_903864485.1 uncultured bacterium
CGCTCGCCAGGGGCCATGCCGAGGCTTTGCAATTTGGCCGCAAACCGCGCAGACAGTTGGTCCAGTTCGCGATAAGTGAAGGCTTTGCCAGTCGCTCCGCTGATGAAGGCCCGTCGATCGGCGAATTTTCGGACATTGGCCTCGAAGTACGAGCCGATCGATCCAAGATCATCCAGGCGAATTTCGGCCGGAACGTCTTTGGGATAACTGGCTAGCCAGATCTTTTCCATGTCTCCCCCAGCAAGCGCATTCCCGAATGCCGGCGCCAGCGATTTTGTTGTATAACTATTGACATAAACAATGCCGTATTTTTTGGGCCAACACAAGTCTGGCGAACCCTGCAAACCGGTCGCACTGAACCCTGGGCAAATGCAATCCGAGCGTCGACAGTATGAATTCGAATAACAACCGATCTATTCTCAAAATTGGAGGTATCGCGATCCTCATCATCCTGGTGATTGCGGGTGCGCTTTACTCTCAGCGCAGCAAAATCGTGATGCAACTCGCCCAGCGCATGGTGGCAAGTAGCACCTCCGAGGCGAACCCGATCGCGCAACTAAGCGACGGCCTTCACGTGGGCTTGTGTGGTGCGGGCTCACCGTTTCCCGATCCCCGGCGCAGCGGACCCTGCACGGTGGTCGTTGCCGGAAAGAGAATGTTCGTTTTCGACACCGGTGGAGGCGCAGCACGCAATATTTCGCGGATGCAACTGAACCCGGGACAGATTGAGGCGGTATTTTTTACCCACTATCACTCCGACCATATCGATGGCCTGGGCGAATTGATGCTCGTAAGGTGGATCCAGGGCAACGCTTCAGCACCACTGCCGATCCATGGCCCACAAGGTCTGCTTCCGGTCCTCAACGGTTTCATGCAAGCGTATACGGCCGATGCTGGCTGGCGCAGCGCTCACCATGGACCCAAGGTGGCACCACCGTCAGGGTTCGGTGGGTCGCCTCACGTTTTTGAACTACCCGCCGACACGGGGCGGACGGTTCTGATCGCTGACCCTGACCTCGAGATCGTCGCCTTCAAGGTCAAACATGGACCGATCGATCCGGCGGTTGGTTATCGGATTCGTTATAAGGATCGTACCGTCGTGATTAGTGGCGACACCAGCAAATCGGACGCGATCGAGCGCGAGGCGAAAGGGGTGGATCTGCTGGTGCATGAAGCGCAATCGATCGAGCTGCTAAAGCTGCTTCAAACCGGCTTCAAACAGGCCGGCCGGGTTGAACTCCAGCAGGTCATGACGGACATCGAGAACTACCACACGACGCCGGAGCAAGCGGCCGAAACAGCGCAGGCGAGTGGCGTACGCATGCTGGTCATGAATCACATCGTCCCGCCCCTGCCCTCCAGTCTTCTCGAAGAAACCTTTCGTGGAAAGTCTGGCGAAATTTATCGCGGCCCGATCCATCTCGGTCAGGACTTTGACTGGTTCAGTCTGCCTGCTGGAACCACCCGGATCGAATCCCAACAACGGAAAAACTTCTAATTCCTATGATTCATCCAGCATTGCTCTGGGGTGGCGTCGCAGCAATTGGCGTAGGGCTGTTTCTATGGCTCGGGCTTCCGACCGTCCTGAAATCGTTTGGTCTGCATCCTGATTACACGGGTCCTACCGTGCAACTGCCTGGCAAGCGCGCGCTAGTCATCACCACCAGTCACGCGACGCTTGATCGGCCGGGCAAGACCAATGGCAAGGCCACTGGTGTCTTCGGCAGTGAATTAACGCTGCCCTACTACACCTTTCTGGATGCGGGCATGAGCGTCGATGTCGCCAGCATTCGTGGTGGATCTATCCCGATCGAACCCGATTCGTTTAAATGGTTTCTGGCGACACCCGCCGACCGACGTTACCTGAAGGACGCAGAGTTCCAGCGCAAGACTGCTCAGTCCCAGTCGATCAACACGATTGATTTCAAAAGCTATGACATTATTTTTCTCGCTGGCGGCTGGGGCGCCGCCTATGATCTGGCGCAGTCGGAGACGCTGGGCCTTGGCATCTCGCAAGCCTGGTCTGCGGGAAGTGTGATCGGTGGCGTATGCCACGGACCGCTGGGATTATTACAGGCTGTCGATGAAACCGGCCAGCCACTCGTGCGGGGGCGAAAACTCACCGCAGTCACGGACGCTCAGGTTAATCAGCTGGGCATTACGTTTACACCCAAACATCCAGAGCGGGATCTGCGGGCGGCGGGTGCCGAGTTCGAATCCACGCATGCATTACTGGACATTTTCGCCCAGCATGTCGTTGTTGACGGCCGCCTGGTCACAGGACAGAACCAGAATGCCGGGATCCCGACTGCACAGGCGATGATGCGGGTGGCGGGTGCCCAGGCCGACGCGCCACAGACGCAGAACCGCCAACGTGTCCCCGATTGAAGTTCTTCTTCAACGAACGCTGAGTCGCCCGTTCAATAGCCGGGGCTTACGAGACCTGCTGCGAACAGGTCGCGCCTTGGCGAGGCAATTCAAGGGCAGCCCCGCGACTGTTCATTACTTTCATCAGGATGACGATCCTTATAGCGAACTCGCGGCGCAGAGCCTGATTCGATTTCGAGATCGCTATGACATCCGCCTTCAATGCCACCGCGTACCGCCCCCTTCGGATGCCGCGGCCCCAGACCGTGCCCGGCTCGAATCCTGGTCTGTTCGGGATGCGAAACGCCTGGGCGATGCACTCGGATTGAACCCAGAAAACAGTCATGTCTGGGATACGCTGGATCTCAACAAGGACCCTCAGCAAGGCGGTCAGTTGCGCGAGCGTCTGGGTCACTACCTGGGCGCAACCTTCTACTTCGAAGGCGAATGGTACTGGGGAATTGATCGACTTCACTACCTTGAAGAACGGTTATCCGGGGCGGGCCTGGCCAGAGCTGGCTCTCCTCAAGGACCGCTACATCCACCGCAGTGCCTGCAATGGCGGTTACTACCCCAGCGCACCGGGGCAACCGCCACGATCGATTTTTTCTGCTCCTTTCGAAGCCCTTACACCTACCTGGCCGCAGCCCAGATTCGCAAGATCGCACAGCACTATGGAGCGACGCTTCGACTCCGTCCCGTGTTGCCCATGGTGATGCGGGGGCTGCCGGTTCCCAGGGCGAAG
>CAIPGD010000295.1 GCA_903864485.1 uncultured bacterium
AGCGCGCACTCAAACACGCCGTCAACGTCCCGGTCGCACTTGTTCAGGACATCCTGATCAGGCTCGAATGGCGGCAAAGCCGATTGCTCAAGGCGACCGGGCGCCTGGACGATGCGCTCGCAGCAATGCAGCGGGCTGCAACGCACCTGGAGGCACTGCGTCAGGACCTGCCGATCGAGGTCGAGGGCGGGACCACCTCCTTTGCCAGTCTGCTACGTCCGATTTATGTTGGCCTCGCCGACCTCATCCTGCTACGGCAGTCGGGCGGCGATGTCGGGCACCGCCAAACGGCCGCGATCGAGGCAATCAGCATTCTGGAGCTGAGCCGACAAGCCGAACTGCAGGACTACCTGGGTGAGCGCTGCAGCGTGCTGTCGGCTACCGGCGGGAATCAGTCCGTCCCCACCGGCACCGCGGTGCTGTATCCACTTGTACTAGAAGACCGGATCGAATTGTTAGTCAAATGGAGCGGGGGGGCATCCTATCGAACCGTCAAAACCAGTGCCGCAACGCTGAAACGACTCACTGCGGACATGGCCGACGGTCTGCGCAGTGTCGACAACGACGACTTTTTGAGTCCTGCCCAGCAACTCTACAATTTGTTGGTACTGCCTGTGCAGGGCGATCTCGACGCCGCACAGACCAACACGCTGATCATCGCATCTGAAGGATTCTTGCGGCCTATCCCGTTTGCTGCGCTGCATGACGGCCGGAAATTCCTGATCGAGAAATTTGCGTTGGCCACAGTGACCGGGATGAGCATGACCGATCAGACCTTGTCCGATCGCAAATCGCTGTCTTCACTCCTGGTGGGGCTTGCTGAACCCGGCACCGCAGTCGACAAACTCGAACCGACGAAATTCATGGGTGTCGCCCAGGTCGCCAAAGCGAATCTGCGTAGCCTGAATCTCGCCGACAGTAAGACGGTCGTCCGGGACGCGTTGCGGCTTCCAGGGGTCACGGACGAGATGCAATCGCTCGGACAGATACTCAACGGGGTCCGGCTCCTCAATGACGAGTTCAGCGTCGATCGGTTCAGCACAGAAGCCTCAACGGGCAGCTACCGCATCCTTCACATCGCCTCACACGGGATCTTCGGGGGCGACGCGGGCTCCAGTTTCATTCTGGCGTCCGATGATGTGTTGAGCATGAACGGCCTGCAATCCATCCTGCGCTCCGACAACCTGAAGCGTTCTCCGATCGAGTTATTAACGCTCTCGGCATGCGAAACCGCGGAGGGCAATGATCGGGCACCGCTCGGTTTTTCGGGTGCTGCGATCAAGGCTCGTGCGCGTAGCGTTCTTGGGACCCTTTGGCCAGTCGTTGACGATGCCGCACAGAAAGTAATGACCCGTTTTTATGGTGAATTCGTCGGTAATCAGTCGGGGAAAGCGGCTGCGCTTCGGCAAGCCCAGGTCGCACTCCTACTTGAACCGGCCACGAATCATCCCTTCTACTGGGCGCCCTTCACGCTCGTGGGCAATTGGCAATAGGCATTTAGCAATTGGCAATTGGCGGCAAACGGGCGACGCCCTTGGCGACCGGCTGGGGCGAGAGACTTCTTCCCGCTGCGTTTTTGATTGCACTGGCCGGGTTTGTATCGATACCTGCGCTGGCGCAGATCCGCACTGACGGTTCGGTCGGCGCCGCTGCCCAATCGCTAGCCGCCCCTGGTGGGCAGTACACGATCCCGCAGTCTTTGGGCCGCTTGGCCGGTGCGAACCTCTTTCACAGCTTCAAGGACTTCAACATCAACGCCGGTGAAGCGGCCACGTTCACCACCTCAAGCATCGGGATATCGAACGTCATCAGTCGCGTCACCGGCGGGAGCGTCTCCAACATCAACGGAACGCTTGCGCTACGCGCTGTCGATGGCGCACCCGCGTTCTGGTTCATCAACCCCGCAGGCGTTGCCTTTGGTCAGGGCGCATCGATTGATTTGCCCGGTGCGTTTCATGTCAGCACGGCGCACTACCTCAAATTTCCGGATGGTAAATTTTATTCGGACACGCAAAAGGTCAGCACCTTCTCCAGCGCGCCACCCGAGGCGTTCGGCTTTCTGGGCACCTCTCGGGCAAGCATCGAAGTCAACGCTGGCTCGAAACTGAGCAACCGCGACAGTACGCTTAACCTCATTGCGGGCGATATCACAATCGATGGCGGCGAAGTCCGTAACGATGCCGGTGCTCTGAACCTGGTTGCGATGGGCACCGCCCTCGGCGAAGTGTCGACCACAGACGTCGCTCCCCAGGGAGCGGCCGGTCTAATCAAGATCGTCAATGGCGCCCAGGTCGGTTCGCAGACTTCGAGCGAAGCCACGGCGGGAGACGTATCGGTAA
>CAIPGD010000296.1 GCA_903864485.1 uncultured bacterium
CACCTCCTCCGCCGCCGCCGCCGCCACCCCCGCCGCCGCCGAAGCCCAAGGAGATTGGGGTGGTCTGTCCGAGTCAGGTGGCGCCTGAGATGCCCCGCCGCGCCGTACGCGAAGGGGTCAGCGGGGTGGTTCGGGCACAGATCAAAATCGTCAACGGCGCGGTTGCAGATGTGACGATCTTGTCCGGTCCCAAGGTTTTCCATGACGAAGTCAGCAAAGCCATCAGACAATACAAGTGTCTGGCTGGGAACGACGAGGTCGTTGCGACTCAGGAGTTTGTGTTCAAACTAGACTAGGCGTTCGTTGATGTCCGAGCTTGAGTCATTCACTGCCGCGAACCGGTTTGGGCTTGGCGCCCACCCCGCCAATGTGGGTCGCATTTCGCCTGACCCACGGGGCTGGCTGACTCGGCAAATCGAGCAACCCGACAGCTTCCAACTCAACGCGCCAAGCCTTCCCGGCCGACCACAGGTCGCGCAGGCCCTGGCGACGTTTCTGATTGCCCAGCGCGAGCGGATGAATTCCGGACCGAGCAACCTGACCGCGGCCGAACAAGTCGCGGCAGTCGGCGTGCCCTTGCGCGCGCTCAACCAGATTGCGGCCGAAGAAATTCTGGTCCGTACCCGCCACGGTCTGCAAACAGACTCGGATTTTGCCGAACGACTGGTTTATTTCTGGTCCAATCATTTCACCGTCGCTGCGACCAAAGCGACCACCATCCCTTGGGTGGGGCTTTACGAGCGCGAAGTCATTCGCGCCAATCTCACCGGGCGTTTTAGCGACCTGTTGATCGCCATGGCGCAGCACCCGGGGATGCTCCTCTACCTCGACCAGGCGCAGTCGATCGGGCCTAACTCATTGATTGGTCTGCGGCGTAACAGTGGCCTGAATGAAAATCTCGCACGAGAGATTCTTGAGCTGCACACCGTCGGCGTCCAAAATGGTTATTCGCAAACAGACGTCACCGAACTGGCCAAGGCACTCACAGGCTGGACCATTGCAAGCCAACGAACCCAGCGTTGGGCGCCAAGTGCTCAGCCGGGTGACTTTGTCTTCATCGCCGACTGGCACGAACCAGGGGCCCGCACCGTGTTGGGACAACGCTATCCCGAAAGTGGCGAGGCACAAGGGCGTGCGATTCTCATGGACCTCGCGGTGCACCCCTCCACCGCGCGCCGGGTTGCGCAGCAGTTGGCGTGTCACTTTGTGGCCGACGAGCCACCGGTGCGCGCGATCGAGCAACTCGAGGCAGCTTTTTTGGCGCACCAGGGGGATCTCGTTTCAGTTCACAAGGCGCTCATCGGCCTGCCGGAGGCTTGGGTTGGGGGTACAACTGGGGTCGCGCATAAATTCAAGTCCCCTAGCGAATTTCTGATGTCGAGCTTGCGGATGTTGGGGCAGAGAACCATCGAGCCCGCGCCGCTTCGAAACGCCATTAATCTTGTGGGGCAACCGCCATTTCGGGCCCCTTCACCGGCGGGCTGGCCCGATCGGGCAAGCCACTGGGCCGCACCAGACGCGATCATGAAGCGCCTCGAGTGGTCACAGTTGCTGGCGGACCGCCTGGGCAATCGCGAGCGCCCGGAAGATCGACTGGCAGGGGCACTGGGTCCCGCTCTGAGTGCGGAGACCTTGCGCGCCATCCGTCGCGCCGAAAGCCCAAGCCAGGGGCTTGTGCTGGCTCTGATGAGTCCCGAGTTTCAACGCCGCTAGGAAACCATGCCGTGAAATACCTGCCATGACCAATTGGCTCACCGACCGAACGATTTCGAGAAGACGGCTCCTCCAGCAGGCTGGCGCTTTGGGGCTGGCGAGCTTCGGTCATCTGTCATTTGCAGCGACACCGGGTGATCGAAAATTCGTCTTCGTGATCCTGCGCGGCGCGATGGATGGGCTGGCTGCGGTCGCCCCTTATGGTGATGCGGCATATCGGTCAGCACGGGGGCGGCTGGCTTTTGATCCCCCCGGGTCGGGAGATACGGGCCTGCTCCCGCTTTTGGATGGATTTGGATTAAATCCGCGCCTACCGTTTTTGCACGAACTCTGGCGCGACCGTGAAATGGCATTCATGCATGCGTGCGCAACGCCGTACCGCGACCGGTCCCATTTTGACGGACAGGACGTACTCGAAAGTGGTGCGAACCGGGTGTTCTCTGCCACCGACGGCTGGCTTAACCGCGCGCTTTTAGCGCGTCCTAATTACGCCACTGAGCATGCCCATAACCGCGAGGGAATCGCCATCGCGGCGACCGTCCCGCTGGTGCTTCGAGGGCCCGCACCGAGCAGTTCGTGGGCACCATCCACCGCACCTTCGGCAGCACAGGACACTCTGGCCCGGTTGATGGATTTATATGCGGGCGACGCCCTGCTCGCGCCCGCACTCGCCAGCGCC
>CAIPGD010000297.1 GCA_903864485.1 uncultured bacterium
ATCTGGAGGCGTCGATCCAAAGAAATCCGGAAACCAATCCGGTGCCGGGACATTTTCGTAGTGCGCACACACGGGGGAACCCACGCTCCTCGGGAAGTTCGGAATTGTTGCACAAACCTGCCGGTTGAACTCAACCAAGGGTTCTCACGAACTCGGGTTGTTACGGGGTTCACAACCGGCTGCAGTGGGCGTTGAATGTTGTTCTAATCTTTAAACCAATGAGGCAGACATGACCGATCTCGCGTTACCCCCTGTGCAGATCGCCACCCAGTGGCTGGCCGACTTCGGATCGGCCCTGAAGGAACGAGACTTGGATCGCGTGATGGGCCTGTTCGATGCCGATTGCTATTGGCGCGATCTGGTGAGCTTTACCTGGAATATCTGCACCCAAGAGGGTCCAAATGCGATTCAAGGAATGTTAGAGAAGCGGTTGAGCGAAGTCGATCCGGGACACTTCAGCGTTGAAGGAAATCCTACCGAGGCGGACGGGGTGATTGAGACATGGTTCACCTTCGAAACCGCAATTTCGCGCGGCCGCGGGCACCTGCGGCTTCGTCATGGCCGGGCGTGGACCCTGCTCACAACGATGACCGAACTCATTGGGCACGAGGAGCACAAAGGGACCCGGCGCCGCATGGGGGCAGAGCACGGCGTTCACCCCGGCCGACAGACCTGGCTCGAGCAACGTCAAGAAGAACAACGCACCCTGGGCCACACCGAACAGCCTTATGTCCTGATCATCGGTGGTGGCCAGGGTGGCATCGCCCTCGGGGCGCGGCTACGTCGGCTTGGTGTGCCAACCATCATCGTGGAAAAGAACCAGCGACCGGGTGATTCGTGGCGCAATCGCTATAAGAGCCTCTGCCTTCATGATCCGGTTTGGTACGACCATCTGCCGTATCTTCCATTTCCCGATGACTGGCCTGTCTTCGCGCCCAAAGACAAGCTCGGCGATTGGCTCGAGATGTACACCCGCGTGATGGAGCTTAATTACTGGGGTTCAACCATCGCTCGCAAGGCTCATTTTGATGAGGCCCAACAAGAGTGGGTTGTCGAGGTGGAGCGAGATGGTAAGCCGCTCACGCTGCGTCCCAAGCAACTGGTGTTCGCGCTGGGGGTCTCCGGATATCCGCACTTACCCGAAATCGAGGGCGCCGAACAATTTAATGGCGAGCAGCATCATTCGAGCAAACACCCCGGACCCGAAGCGTATCGAGGCAAACACTGCGTGGTCCTTGGGTCAAACAATTCGGCGCATGACATTTGTGCTGCGCTTTGGGAGCATGGCGCCGACGTGACCATGATTCAACGGAGCTCGACGCATATTGCGCCGTCCGATTCGTTGATGGAACTGGCATTGGGTGGCTTGTATTCCGAAGCCGCGGTCAAATCCGGCATGACCACAGATCTGGCGGACCTGACGTTCGCCTCGATCCCCTACAAGATCATGGCGCCCTTTCAAATTCCCGTTTATGACGAGATGAAACGCCGTGACGCCGACCTTTACGAGCGACTTGAAAAAGCCGGGTTCATGCTTGATTTTGGCGTGGATGGATCGGGCTTGTTCATGAAATATCTGCGCCGAGGCTCGGGCTATTACATTGATGTGGGCGCATCAGAGCTGGTTGCGAACGGCTCGATTCATCTGCGAAGTGGCGTCAATATCGCGCGTATCAATCCAAGCTCTGTCACCTTGACCGATGGCTCGGAACTGCCCGCCGATCTCATCGTTTATGCCACCGGTTATGGATCAATGAATGCCTGGCTGGCAGATTTGATCTCACCGGAGGTTGCTGACCGAGTTGGAAAAGTGTGGGGGCTCGGATCGGATACCCCTAAAGACCCTGGCCCCTGGGAGGGGGAGCTTCGCAACATGTGGAAACCAACCCAGGTGCCAGCGCTTTGGTTTCACGGTGGCAACCTTCATCAATCGCGTCATTACTCGCAGTTTTTGTCGCTGCAACTGAAGGCGCGTTATGAACGGATCCCCACGCCTGTTTATCGGCTCGCACCGACCCACCACAAGCGCTAATCAAGCAAAGAGCCCGGACTCGCACCACGGTTGTCCCGCGGTGCGAGGGCCTCACCTAGCCGCGAACGGAGATTTCGTTCTTGACGCGCTTCACACCCGGGACTTTGCGGGCAAGCTCAGCCGCTGAGGCCATTTCGTCGGGAGACTTGGCAAATCCGGACAGCATGACCGTCCCGTTAAGCGTCTCGACGGTGATACTGGTACCGTCGACCTTATTGCTCTCGTAAAGGCGGCTCTTGACTCGCGCAGTGATCGACGAATCATCAATGTAGGCGCCGACGGTCTCCTGGTCGCGTCCAACCGCACAGCCTTGGAGCGTCGCCACACCAAGGACAGAAATGGAAACCATCATCAGCGAGGTCATCAGGGTCTTTTTCATCAGGGAACTCCGTTAGAAAATCAAGGCTGGGCGCATCGGCGCTGACCAAAACAGAGCAAGCGAGGATCCCGGAGGACGGTTAGAACGACCTACAGGACCTACAGGACTTACAGGATCTACACTGTGCAACCCAAACCCAAAAGAGACCGCCATGACGATTTCGATGTACCAGGCCAGCGCACCCCGAATCACCAACGCCCTCAACAACCTCAGCTTTGTGCTCGAAAAGGCGCAGGCTTTTGTGGATGCCAAAAAGCTGGATGAATCTGCGCTGACCCGTTTCCGGCTCTATCCGGACATGCTCAACATGACCCGCCAAGTGCAGATTGCCTGCGATACGGCCAAAGGCGTTATGGCCCGGCTGGCTGGCGTCGAAATCCCCGTGGACGTCGACAACGAAGAGACCATCGCCGCCCTCAGAGCGCGCATCGCCAAGACCGTCGCCTTTGTCCAGACCTTCAAGCCCGAACAAATTGACGGCACCGAAGACAAGGACATCGTGACGCGACGGGGCGAGAAAGAGACCCACTACAAGGGAATGCAATTCCTGCTTGGGCACGCTCTACCGAATGTCTACTTTCACTGCACCACGACGTTTTGCATCCTGCGCCACAACGGCGTCGAGATTGGCAAACGCGATTACCTCGGCAACCCCTGATCAACTCTGGAGCCTGATCACCCGAAAAAGCCCCCTCAATCGCGAAGTTCGCGCAGCGGATGGGCCCAACTGGGCCAGGGGCTGACAAAGAACGGGGCGACCATCTCGGCGGTCACCGCGGTGAGTTCAGCGGGCTCCCACCTCGGAAGATGGTCTTTATCCACGGCGAGGGCACGGATGCCCTCAACCGTCTCGGTCTGGCCGGCACGCCGATTGAGGTGACGAGGATGGAAACAATGCCTGACCAGGCCGCGCTCCATCCTTAATTCATCCTCCAAGGTCATCCCCCGCGCGCGCCTGATTTGCTCGAAGGCCACATGGAGCATCAGCGGCGAACGCATGGCCAGGACCTCGAGTGTCGATTTGGCCCACGGATGATGCTCGGACGCTAATGCGGCAACGACTTCGGGCGCGGATGGCTGACCAAAGCAACGATCGATCAGCACGTTGAGTGTCGGGCCCGTGGAGGGATCGATCAGCGCGTCCAGCGCGGGATCGACCGGGACGACAGGTTCTTCAAACTCCGCGAGACATTTGCTCAAGCCCC